>NZ_JAYRVJ010000044.1:0-7328 GCF_041918635.1 Promineifilum sp. (SeqCode) | reverse complement strand
CTCGTGCTGTACCCAATGGGTGTTGTCCTCTAGCTCGATGAGCTCGCCCCAGGTGCATAGCGCGGCGCTTTCCGCGGCCATGACGCCGCGCAGGGCGAAATCCTTCATGCCCCAGATGATCGTGGTCGGCGGCTGTACCCGCTCCGATGGCAGCTCGAGTGGTGACCGGCGCAGGGCGGCGCGATACCAGTTGAGCATGGCCGTCATCGCGCCCGGCTTGGCCCACGCCCGCCGGTATTCGGCCAGGTCGTCATCGGTGAACGTGCCGGGCAGGCTGCTGGTCTTCAGCGCTTGGCTCAACGCGCGCCAATCGGCTGCCCCCATTAGCGTCTCGGGTAGCCACGGCAACTGGAAGAAGCCGGCGTAGAGGCTGCGGCGCATTTGCTCCGGGTCGGTTCGCAGATGCTCCCCCATCACTGCCAGGTGGGGCACGTTGAGAATCGCCAGATGGCGCAACCGCTCCGGCGCGGTCAGGGCCAGCCGCCAGGCGACAGCCGCGCCCCAATCGTGCCCGGCCAGACAGACGCGCTCCTGGCCCGTGGCGTCGATCAGCCCCAGAATGTCGGCCACCAGCGCGTCCAGACGGTAAGCGTCCAGCCCCTTCGGCTTGTCGCTCAGGTTGTAGCCGCGCTGGTCGGGCGCCCAGACGCGAAAGCCGGCCGCGGCCAATGCCGGAATCTGTCGCCGCCAGCCGTACCAGAACTCCGGGAAGCCGTGGAGCAGGATGACCACCGGCCCGTCGGGCGGCCCGGCCATGACGGTGTGGAGGGTGATGCCGTTGGTAGGGATGAAGTGATGCTCGTACATGGTTATGGTAGGGGCGGGTTTCAAACCCGCCCCTACAACGCCCGGTGTTCCTGGCCGCTCTCCGGCCGGCCGGTCAGCAAGTCCAGCGCGTGGGGCAGGACGGGCAGCAACACGTCCAGATTCTCGCGGACGGCTTTCGGGTTGCCGGGCAGGTTGATGATCAGCGTGCTGCCGCGTATGCCGGCCACAGCGCGCGAGAGCATGGCGTGGCGCGTCACCTCCAGGCTCGCGGCGCGCAACGCCTCGGCGATGCCCGGCGCGTCACGCTCGATGACCCGCCGCGTCGCTTCCGGCGTCACGTCGCGCGGCGCGAAACCGGTTCCGCCGCTGGTCAGGATCAGGTCCAGACCGTCGGCGCACCAGTCGAGCAGGGTTTGCACGATGACGTCGAACTCGTCGGGGATGACCGCCCGCCGCGCGACGGCCCAGGCGGTCTGCTCGGCGACCAACTCGGCCGCCAGAGGCCCACTCTTGTCCTCATAGTCGCCCCGCGCGCCGCGGTCGCTGATCGTCAGGACGCCGACGCGCCTCATTCGCGCCCTTGCTCCTCGACCAGCGCCAGCCAGGCATCGCTCAGCCCGCTGTCGGTGACGCCGTAGTAGACGTGAACCCCATCCGGCGCGCGCACGGCCAGATCGTAGAGCGACATGTTTCCTTTCTGGCGCTTGTTGAGCACGGCCACATTGGTGCGCCAGGCCACGGCCGACAGATCGGGCGGGGCCGTTTCGGCCTGAGTGATGGCGTAGTGCCAGAGCCGGCGGGCCGAGGAGCGGGTGACGTTGTTGATCAGGTTGCCGCTGCGCAGATCGCGCAGGGTGTGATACATGACGCCGTCGCGCTCCTGACTATCGACGATCTCGACGCCGGTGCGGGGCGGGGCCAGCGTCCCGCGGCCGTTGCTGGCGGGGGCGGCCTCCGCCGGCGGGCGGGACGATCCGCTTCGGCGGGGCGTGGGGCGAGGCTCCGGCGCGGATTCGACCGGCGCGGGCGCGGCGGCCGGCGCGGTGGTCGCGCCGCGCCGCTCCAGCCCTCGTTCGACCAGGCCGACGATCTCGTCGCGCACCGCTAGCGTCGTCTCGGCCTCGTCGCGCACGTAAAACTGGTTGTTGTCGATGGCGTAGGGCGCGTCAGGCCCCGGCTGGATCGTCACGCGCACGACCGTTGTGCCCTGCGTTGGCAGGCTGTCGATCAGCGCCGGTGGCTCCGGGCTAAAGCGCTTGGCGATGGCCGCCTGGAGCGCCTCGATGGCCTTGTGCGGCTCGCGGACGCCTTCGGGTTTGGCCTTGGGATCGGCCGGCAGCCCAATGTAGATCGTCCCGCCGTTGGTGTTGGCCATGGCGCAGATGTCGCGCAGGATGTTGTCCAGGTGGCCGCCGCGCTGGAGCACGCTGGGGTGGAAGGCCTGCACCAGCGACTCCCCTTCCTCGCGAGCCAGCTGCACGAAATCGACCGCCTTGGCCGTGCCGCGATAAGGGCGGGTTAGCGAGTGGTCGTTGCCGCGCAGGACGTTGGCCAGGGCGGCGAAACTGACCTCCTCCAGTAACACCTCCGTCACCCGGTCGCCCACACCCAAATGGGGGGAGTTGGGCGATTCGCGGAACAGGCGGTGGGCGTCGGAGCCCTGGATGCAGCGCATGGGCCGCGGATACTCCGGCTTGGAGCCGTCAAAGAAGCGGCGCGTCGTCTGGTTGCCGCGCTTCTCCAGGTCGGTCACTTCCAGCGCGTGGAGGTTGGGGTCCTGAGTGTAGGCGATGCGCGTCTGGCCGCCGAAATCGAGGCCGCGCAGCATGACGCCGTTGCCGGAATTGGCGTGGGCGGCGATGACCAGACCACCCGCCTCGTTGATGACGTGGTAGGCGGTCAGCACGTCGGCCGTCGCCCCGACGGTCGAACTGCCCTCGCGCAATAGCGCCGGCGGCACGCGCAGCGTCAGCAGCAAATGCTCCAGATAGCTCACCGGCGTCTCCGGCGGGAAGATTCCCAGAATATGAAAACCGAAGGTGGCGGTGAACTCGAAGCCGGGCAGGACGAGTAACTTGTCCAGCACGCGCCGGTACTCATCCAGCAAGCGCTGCTCCAACGGGTCGATGCGTCCGCGGCTCTCCAGCCACAGTAGTTGCTCGACCTCTTTTTGCATGGCCGCGTAACCGGCGACCGTGTTGTGGTCGGTGATGGCGATAATGTCAAGCCCGCGGGCCGACGCCTGGCGCAAGATGTCCAGGTAGCTGATATGTGGCTCCTGATAGTCGTTTGAGCCTAAGGTGTGAAGGTGCAGGTCCATCCGCCGCCAGATGGGCGATGGATGTTTGGCCTTCTGGCCGCCCGGTCGGGCGGGTGAAGAAGACCGTGTGGACCGGCCGCGTGTGGGCGGTCCTTGTTCAGTTGTCATGCGATTTGCTCCTAATACTTACTTTCTCTCTCCCAGAGCAGCAATCGCGCGTACCAGACCAATGGTCGTGATGCCGACTTTGATGGCGTCGCCGGTCGAAATGGCCGGCGGGCCGCCGCGGGTTTCGCGCGCCGTGCGCACCAGCAGCCAGGACGTCACCAGGCCAACCACGGCCCCGAGGGCGCCGCCGGCCAGGATCACTTTCGTCTGCCAGCCTTCTTGGTTGGACATAGCCGCGATTTCGTGGTCGAGCGTCCTCTCGATCTTGTCTGTCTTACTCATTGTGGTCACTCCGCGTGAAATGGCGTCGGATCCCGTGAATGAACGCCTGCGCGTAGGCTCCCCGCGCGTGCGCCTGGATCAGCGGACGGCGGACGGCGCCGGCGCCGTTCTCGGTCGCGCGCCCAGCCGTGGCGATGAAGCTCTCCAACTGCCACAGCCAAATCTGGAGGCGGTTGCGATAGGCCATCGGCCCCGTCTCGGGGTTCTGTTGCCGCTGTTGGCGGCGCGAGAACGTCAATGCCAGCCAGGCGATGGGCAAGAGGCTCATGAAGGCGATCAGCGGAATCGACAACAGGATGACGGTCAGTCCCGAAAGGCCGGCGATAAACGACCGGGCCTCGGGCGTGCGCACGCCGAAAGCCAGAAACAAGAGGGCTGCTAGCCCAACGACAATGAGGATGATGGCGACGACCAGCGGCGTGTAGACGTTGCGGCGCAAATAGGCGCGGCGCGCTTCGTCGCGAGCCAGTTGTTCGGGCGTCGGCTCATAGCTCGTCCGCGAATAGGTCGCCGTGTAGGGCGAACGATCGTAAGCCGAAGCGGGCGGTTCGATGGTTGTCCACGAACCGCCGCTAGACCGCGGCGTGTTGTTGGCCGGAAGGCGGGACCCTGGCGTCTGGGGCGTACTTGCTGAACTCATGGTGAGATTACTAACTGAGGATTATAGCACACATGAGAGATAAGCGCTTGAAGCAAACGCCACCATTAACAACTTATCCCACAAGCGGCTCACTCCCACGGAAAGCGCGCCGGCTCGATGCCATAATACAGCTCCACGACCCGCCGGAAGAGGGGCGCGGCGGCCTCGGAGCCTTCGCCGGTGTTCTCCAGCAGCACGGCGATAGCCAGTTCCGGCCCCTCCACCGCTCGCCCATCCGGCGCGGTGAACGGCTCGGCCGGCGCGTAGCCGACGAACCAGGCGTGCGGCAAACCGGGCGGCGCTTCAGCCGTGCCGGTCTTGCCGGCCACCGGCACGGGGAAGTTCTGGAAGCGGTGGGTGGCCGTGCCACTGCCAGCGTGGGTCACGTCCCACAGACTGCTGCGCACCACCGCCAGTTGCTCGGCCGACAGCGGTATGTGGCCGTTGGCGACCACCGGCAGGCGTTCCTCCGGCGCGTCGCCGCCCGCGCCGATGTGGTCAATGAGCGTCGGTTGGTAGAGCGTGCCGCCGTTGGCGATGGCCGCGGCGATGTTGGCCATCTGGAGCGGCGTGACTTGCACGAACCCCTGGCCAATCGCCATGTTGACCGAGTCGCCCGTCGCCCAACCCTCGCCCTGAGTGGTTAGCTTCCACTCCGGGTCGGGGATCAATCCGGCCGACTCGGCGATGCCCTGGATGCCGGTTGGTTGGCCCAGCCCAAACTCCTTGGCGATGCGCGGCAGCAAGGTGTTATCCGCGCCGTCGATGGTGTAGCCGGCGTCGTAGAAGCACGTGTTGCAGGAGACGACGAGCGCCTGGCGCAGGCTGATCGTGCCGTGACCGCCGCTCAACCAGTCGTACTTGGTGAAGGCCTCACCCAGCCGGCTCCAGGAGCCGATGCTGGTGTAGCGGCTGTCAGGCGTATAGAGGCCGCTGGCCAGGGCGGCGGTGAAGGTGACGATCTTGAAGGTCGAGCCGGCCGGGTAAGCACCCTGAGTGGCCCGGTTGAGCAGTGGCTGGCTGGGGTCGTTCAGCAGCGCGCCGACCGCCGCGCCGCCGTCGCCGCGCAACGGGTCGAACGCCTGCGGGTCGTAGCTGGGATAGGTCGCCAGCGCCCGCACTGCGCCGTTGTTGGGGTCGAGGACGACGATGGCCCCGCGCTCGGCCGCCGGGTGGGTGGCGATGGCGTCGGCCAACGCCTGTTCGACGGCCGCCTGGAAGTCCAGATTGAGCGACGTGTAGATACTGCGCGCGACCTGCGGTTCGCGATCCTGCAACACCTCGACGACCTCGCCGGCCGGATCGACCACGCTCAGGATGCCGCCGCGCACGCCGTTCAGATACTCCTCGCCCCACGCCTCCAGCCCGGCCAGGCCGATCAACTCGTCGCCCAGGTAACCGCGCGCTTTATAGTCGGCCACCTGGTCAGCCGGAATGGGGCCCATGTAGCCGATGACGTGAGCGGCTGAGTCGGATTCGGAGTAGAGGCGCGACGGCCGGCGGTCGGGCGTCGTCAGACCCGCGCCGAGGAACGGCTCCAGTCGCAGGGCGTGCTGCTGGAGCGCTTCCTCGCTCACCACGCCGACCGGCACGTACCAATCGGGCAAGGCCGTGGCATACTTGGCCTTGATGTCCTCGGCGCTCAGGCCGAGCGTTTCGCTGAGCGCGGCCAGCAAGCCCGGCTCGTCCTGGATCAGACCGGGCACCACGCCCAACTCGAAGGCGTTGCCCTGGTAGGCCAGCGCCTTGCCGTTGATGTCGTAAATGTTGCCCCGTGACGGGACGCGCAGTTCCAGTGTCAGCCGGTTGCCGCCGGCCAGTTCGGGCAGGATCAGCCCCTCATCCCAAACGACGCCCCAGCGCCCGGCCTCGTACGCCAGGCGCGTGGTGTGGTCGCGGACAATGTCACCGACCACGTCGGACGCCAGTGTGACGCGCACGCTGTACTCCGCGGTGTCCCCCTCTTGCAAGATAGCCAGGGGTTGGGTGGCGACAGCGCGGATGCCGGCGGTATCCATCGCCTCGGCGTAGCGCTGGACGAAGGCGGTGCTATCCACGAGCGCCTGGCTGCTGGGGGCCAGCAGGCTATACATACCCAGGTAGTCGCCCGTTTCCCAGGCGCGATAGAAGGCGCGGGCGTAACCGCCGGGGTCTTCGGTGATGGGGGCGTCCGTCGGCGCGGGCGTCTGGGCCAGCATCGTGGGATCGGGCGTGGAAGGCGCGTCCGGTCGGGAGTCCTGGAGCGCCAGCGTGCCGCCGCACGCGGCGAGCGCGGCCAGCAAGGGTAGAAGAACAAGTAACCGAATGGAATGGCGTGTCATGGGCATGATCATGTGGATAGATTCGCGCACCATTATAGCGATGTTGGGCGGAGCTGCCTCAGTGAAGTTATGGTGAGTTAATGTGATTCGGGTTAGCTTCGGGAGCTCATTGATCGGCAATCGTGTTCGTACCACTTTACGCGCATAACGAACTAACCTACAATTATTCTGAGGATATGAGGCTAGGAATAGACCCCCCTTAGCGGGCTATTCGAGCAACCGTGACCGTTATGGACTGGAAACTAGAAGTAGTCATCGTTCCCGTCGCCGACGTAGACCGGGCAAAACAGTTCTATGAGGAACAGGTCGGCTTCGTCGTGGATCATGACACGCGGATTGGCGACAGCGTGCGCGTCGTGCAATTGACGCCGCCCGGCTCGGGCTGCTCCATCGTCATCGACTCGGGTCTGACCGACATGCGGCCGGGGTCGCTCAAGGGGCTGCAACTGGTCGTGGCCGACGTGGACGCGGCCCGCGCCCAACTGGTCGAACGTGGCGTCGCCGTCAGTCCGGTGCAGCACTACGAGGGTGTGACGCTGGTTGAGGGCCGGGGCGGGGATTGGAACTCGTTTATCTTCTTCAGCGATCCGGACGGCAACTCATGGGCGGTGCAAGAGCAGCCAAAACCTAACTGAGAAGACCTGACAGGTGGGCGGCTAGAAGTTTCGCGCTGTTAAAGGGTCTAAGGCCGCCCACCTGTCAGGTCTAGGCGCTCAATACTGGCTAAATGTGGATTGGCTGCCCCTCTACCCCATGCGCCGCCTCCATCAGCGCCTCGCTCAGCGTCGGATGGGCGTGGACGTTGCGGGCGATCTCCTCGGCCGTCAGCTCGTTGTTGTGGGCCAGGGTTAGTTCCGGTAGCAGCTCGGTCACGTCCGGGCCGACCAGG
>NZ_JAYRVJ010000043.1:0-9622 GCF_041918635.1 Promineifilum sp. (SeqCode) | reverse complement strand
ATGAAGGCGTATGATCTGGCCGCGGCCGTGGATGAACTGGTCGCCCTCTGCCCGGAACCGGCGCAACTGCTGAGCATCCAGAACGGCATCGGCGTCGAGGAGATCGTCGCCGCCCGCTTTGGGCCGGAGCGGGTGCTGGCCGGCACGGTGACCATCCCCATCAGCCACGTCGCTCCCCACCACCTCGCCGTGGAGCGGTCGGGGCGCGGGCTGGGCATCGCTTCGGTGCAGACGGGCCGCGGGGTCGAGGCGTGGGTCGAGCGGTTCGCCGCCGCCGGCATCCACGCCGGGGCGCGTCCCGATTACCGCGCCATGAAGTGGTCGAAGGCGTTCCTCAACATCATGGGCAACGCTTCCTCGGCCATCCTCAATCGCCCGCCGGCCGAACTCTACCGGCGCAGCGACCTCTTCGACCTGGAGATGCGCATGCTGCGCGAGACGCTGGCGGTGATGAAGCGGCGCGACCTGGCCGTGATCAACCTGCCGGGGGCGTCGGCGCGCCCGCTGGCCCGGACGCTGGCCTACGCGCCCCGTTTCCTGCGGCGCATCGTCTTCAACCAGGTCATTCGCCACGGCCGGGGGGACAAGATGCCGTCCTTCCACATGGACCTGGTCGGGGGCAAGGGGTGCAGTGAGGTGGCGTTCCACAACGGGGCCATCGCCGCGGCCGGCCGGGCGTGCGGCGTCCCAGCGCCGGTCAATGCCGCGCTGAACGACGTGCTGCTCAAACTGGCCCGCGGCGAGCTAGACCGGGCGGCTTACGACGGCCGCCCCGAACGGCTATTGGCTGATGTAGGCCGGTATGAAGAATCCGCAGATTTGGGAACCAAGAGGTAGCGATGCCATCCGAAGTGAGTAGGGACGACGCTGACGAGCAGGAGCGACGACTGCGGCAGGAGATAGTGGCGATCGGCCGGCTGATGCACGCCAAGGGGCTGCTGTGCGGCTTCGAGGGCAACCTGTCGGCGCGGCTGGACGGCGGGCGGCTGTTGGTGACTCCCGCCGGCCTGCACAAGGGGCTGCTCGCGCCGGAGCAACTGCTCATCACCGATAACGACGGCCGCGTCGTCGGCTCGCCCAGCGCCGCCACGCGCGGCTTCAAGCCGACCAGCGAGTTGCCTATGCACCTGGAGGCGTATCACCGGCGGCCCGACGTGGCCGCCGTCGTCCACGCCCACCCGCCGATTACCGTCGCCCTGTCTATCGCCGGCGTCCCTATGGACACGCCGCTGCTGCCCGAGGTCATCGTCCTGCTCGGCCTCATCCCGACGGCCCCCTACGCGCTCTCCTCCAGCGAAGAGGGGGCGACGGCCATCCGCGAGTTGATCCGCGACCACGACGCCATCATCCTCCAGCGCCACGGCACGCTGACCGTCGGGGCGACGCTGACCGAGGCCTTCATGCGCCTGGAGACGGTGGAGCAGAACGCCCGTATCCACCACCTGCTGGCCCAACTGGGCGCGGACAACCCGCTCGACGACCACGAGCTAGGGCGGCTGCTGGACATGCGCCGCCGGATGGGGCTGGAGCGGGCCGGGGACGCGGCGGCGTTTCTGGCGCGATGGGGCGTTGGGCCTGCGTCGTAGCGTGGGATGACCTCCCGCGTCCGCCGGCGCGAAGAATGGCTACGGATGAAGACGGGCAAAACGGATTGTCTTATCCGTATGCTCTGTCCCAATCCGTAGCCATTCTTAGGCGGGGCAAAGAAGCGGGTTGCCAACCCGCGCTACAAGGTTACGGGTTAATCCCGCCGACCAGCCCGGCCGCCCCGCGTTTGGCCTGGTCGAGCAGCGAACCGGCCTGTTCGGCGCTCAGCCCGGCCGCTTGCGCCCCTTGCTGCGTCTGGCTCAGCGTCGCGTCGGCCGCGGCGCAGATGGGAGCCAGCGCCGACGAGGCCCCGGCCGCGTCCAGTTGGCCGCCTGACCACTGGCCGATCACGCCGCCCAACGCCGTCTGATCGGCTTGCATCAGCCCGCCCAACGCGCCCAGCCCCGGTACGCTCATGACGCCGGCCAACTGCTGCTGGGCGCTCTGGAGCACGCCGCCGGCCCCGGCCAGTCCGGCCGTGACGGCCAGCGCGCCCAGCCCGCCGCCTTGTCCCGTCTGCGCCAACCCCTGCAGGGCGACGCAGAGCGACTGATCCAGCGCGGCCACGGCCATGACCGGCTGCCATGCGCCCATCAGTTCTTGTTGGGCCGGGTCGCCCGCGCCGGTCGTGTCCTGACCGGCCGCGCCGGCTGTAGCGGCCGCTGTGGCCGTGGCGGTCGCAGCGACGGTCGCTGTGGGGGCGGGGGTGTCGGTCGGCGCGTCGGTCGGCTGCGCCGCGGTCGTGGGCTGCGCCGCGGCCGTGGGTAGGGTTGCGGCAGTGGCGGCGGGCGCGGCCGGCGCGGTGGTCGATGTGGCCAGGGGTTGGGACTCGCCCTCCTCGTCGCCGGCCCGGTCGCAACCGGCCAGCATCAGCAGAGCCAACAGGACGATCAGTAGACGATAGCAGTACTTCATGGCGCCAATTCCTCCTTATTCATGGCGGCCAACAGGCCCAGCGCGAACCAGAACACAAGCCCCATCTTGGAGCCGAGCACCAGGGCATCGGCCAGACCGAAGACGTGCAGCCCCACCAGCCCGGCCAGCAGCCCCAGCGCGACGGGCCGCAAGCCCGCGTCGCGGCGAGCCACCCGCCAGCCAACGGCCGCGGCCACCAGCAGGATAGCCCCATAGACCACCAGCCCCGGCAGGCCCACGTCGAGCGCGGTTTGCAGGAAGATGTTGTGGGCGTGGCCGACGTCGGGATCGGGTGTCAGGGCGATGGGGTAGAAGCGGAAGACCACCTGCCGGAACGCGCCCAGCCCGACGCCGCTAAACGGGAAGTCGCCGATGGCCGTGATGGCCCAGGGCCATAGCGCCTGGCGGTAGTTGAGGGTCGTGAACGTGCCGAGCGCCGACTCCGCCGGCGGGTCGAGCCACAGTTGGCGCACCCGGCCGGGGCCGATCCACAACAGCGCCCCCAGCGCGGCCACGACAACAGCCGCCGCCAGCAGGCGGGCGGCCCGCCGCGCCCCGGACGGCGGCAGGACGGCGGCCCACAGCACCAGCAGCGCGAACAGGCCCGCCGCCGCGCCGACCCAACCGCCGCGTGATTGTGTCAGGACGAGGACGAGGACGGTCAGCGCCGTCGCCAGCGCTAGAGCCGGCCGCAGCCAGCGGGGGTACTGCTCGCCGGCCAGGCCAAGCGACAGCGAGAAGAGTAGCGGCAGGAAGATGCAGATCAGCGCCGCCAGCTGATTGGGGTGGACAGCCAGGTTAAGCAGACCGGGCAGCGCAATGGCCTGGAACGGGTTGAGGCCGCTCAGCAGCGGAATCTTGGGCAACTCCCGCATGTTGAGTGCGCCCAGCAGCGTAAAGCCCAGGCTAAGCAGCAGGAAGAGGGCCACGGCTGCTGCCAGCTGCTGCCGCGTCCGGGTGGCGACGACCGCGTAGCGCCACACGGCCAGGCCGAGGATGAGTCCGGTGGCCTTGGGCAGCGTCTCGATGGGATCGGCGCTGACCAGGATGCCGGCGATGAGCGCGCCGCCCCACAGCAGGAAGAGGAGGTTGAACGGCGTCGCCGGCAGCAGGGCGGGGGCGAGCGCCAGCGAGAGGAGCCAGACCGCGGCCAGGGCCAGCAGCGCCCCGACCGTGGCCGCCGGCAGCGCCTCCGGGAAGAGCAGCAGCGGGATGGCCGGCAGCAGGATGGCCCCTTCCAGCAGGATCAGCGGGCGCGGATCGCGCCGCAACCGGCTCCTGCTGTGTGTCCCGCCCGCTGTTGTAGTCACGTCGCCTGACGCCAAGCAGGCTTGGCCAGACTCAGTAAGCGCCTTTGCCGCGCACTACGACCCAGGGTGTCTTCAGCAAGATGTAGATGTCCATCCACAGCGAGTAGTTCTGGATGTAGTACAGATCTTCCTCGGTGTGGAGGTGCAGCGGCTTGTCGGCGCGGCCGTTGATCTGCCACCAGCCGGTCATGCCCTGGGGCACGGCCAGCCGCTTGTGCTGCCACGGCTCGTATTGACCCACCAGCCACGGCAATTCCGGCCGCGGCCCCACCAGGCTCATGTCCCCCTTCACCACGTTGAACAGTTGCGGCAGTTCGTCCAGGCTCGTGTGGCGCAGCAAGCGGCCCACGCGCGTCACCCGCGGGTCGTCGGCCTTCTTGAAGAGCATCTTGCCATCGGTGGTCATCTTGATCACGTCGTCCTGCATCGCCTCCGCGCCCACCACCATGGAGCGGAACTTGTACATCGAAAAAAGGCGGCCGTTTTCGCCCACCCGCTGCTGCCGGAAAATGATCGACCCGCGGGAATCCAGCTTGATCAGGACGGTGATGATGACCATAAACGGCATGGCCAGCGTGAGCAGGAAGCTGGAGAGCGCCAGATCAAAGAGACGCTTGACCAGACGCTGGACATCGTTGAGCGCGGGGTCGCGCAGGTTGATCATCGGTAGACCACCAAAATCCTCGACTGAGGCGCGATAGAGCGCCAGGCTGAAGTAGTCGGGCACGACGCGGACTTGCACCGGCAGGTCGTGCAGTCCCACGACCAGTTCGTTGATGTGGGCATACTCCCGTTGGGGTAGGGCGATGACGACGTCGTTGATGTTCGCCTCGCGCACCACCCGGCGCACGTCTTCCACGGGGCCCAGGATGTGGATCATGAAGGCGTCGTCAGCCTCGGCGTCGGTGCTGTCGGGGGCTTCATCGAGATAGCCGGACAGGTTGAGACCCATCCAGCGATACTCCTGGATCATGTTGCCGACCCGCTGGCCGACCTCGCCCGTTCCCACGATCAGCACCCGGCGCTCGGCGGCCGGCATGCGGCCGACGCGAAACACGATGCGGGCGATAATGCGCCAGCCCAACAGGAAGACCAGGTCGAGCGTGACGAACAGGATAAACACCCAGCGGGAGAAGTCGCGTTGCGCCAGATAGAGCAGCCCGGCGAAGAACAGCGCCGACACCAGCGTGGCCAGCGTGACGATCTGGAACTCATCCATGGCCCGGTAGATGCGCTTGGGGTCGTAGACCGAGAGGATCAGGCATACGATGCCCCAGAGCGCCGGGACGACGAGATACATGTAAGCGGAGATAACGGGTTCGGCGCGGAGGTTCGTGAGGGAAGTGGGGATGTAGGAAACTAACTGGGTAGCCAGGAATAAGGCCAACAGCGTTAGCCCGATATCAAGTCCCATGGAAAAGATGGCGTAATTTACGCCGAACCGCCTCAGCATATCAACCCCTTTTTTACTTTTAGCACCAAGCGTTTATTTCTGGCGCGTCATAATCACTTGTCCCGGACGTATTCTCTGTGCACCGGGCAGCAATGACCGTGGCGCTTGATCTCCTCTGTATCAGTAATGTGACGGCCAAGGATGGTTGTGAAAACGGGTGCAATCTCTGCAATTATAGCGGCAAGCACTCGCCAGACAACACAAACTCCCTTAATACTAAGTAAGGATACTTGATTTTTGAGGAAGTGGAGCGGTTAACGGTAACTGCTACCAACCCTCGTAAACAACAAACGATTTGGTTAGTCCCATGATTTTTTCCTCATACCAACTGGCCGTGGGGAAGAGCGCGCGCAACTCGCCGCGGCGCAACAGGCGTGTGTGATCGATCCGCGCTTCGGCTTCGGCCTGGTCGGGTATGCGCTTGACCCAGCCCAGGTTGAAGCGCCGGATCAGGGCGACGCGCGCGTCGCGCGGCAGCCATTGAAAGCCAGGGAAAAGGAAGTGGGGTTCCAGCGGGAAGAAGTAGTTAGGAGTCTGCAGGAAGTAGCGGCGGCCCACGCGCCGAACCTCATTGGCCATACGCCGCTGCTGCTCGAAGTCGCCCACGTGCTCGATGACTGAGTTGGAGAACACCACGTCGAACGCCTCGTCCTTGAACTCGCGCATGTTGGTCGCGTCGCCGACGACGGCGCGAAACTGGCGCGACGGCAGGGGCGTGGGATCGATGTTGAGAAGCGTGATGCGGATGTCATCTTGCTCGACGACGCCCATTCGCTGCCAGAAGTTGGCCGTGCCGCCCACGTCGAGGATGGAGATAGGTGGGGGCACGTGCGCCAGCAGTTCCAGGAAGAACTGGAAGCGCTTGCGGCGCATGGCTGTGGCGTAGGAATCCTCTTCGCGGTTGTCTACGAGCTTCTTGAATAACACGTCATCCATCCTCAATGGCCTGTCTGGCCCACCCCATTGGGCGACCGGCCTGTTAGTTAGCGGCGCTTCAGCGCCCGGCAAGCCTCGTAGGCTGCCAGCAAATGTACTTTCTGGTGCTCCCAGGCCAACTCGTCCTCGATTCGCCGCCGGCCTAGTCGCCCCATCTCCTCGCGCCGCGCCGGGTCGGCGAGCAAATCCAGGATGGTGGCCGCCAGGTCTTGTGCGTCATCGGGGATGGCATAGCGCGCGGCGGCCCCGGCCGATACCCTCGACTCCACCAGATCGAAAACGGCGATGGCCCGTCCGACCGACATGTACTCCAAAATCTTGTTCATGGTCGCGGCGTCGCTGTAGGGTGTCTTGGGCATGGTGTCCACGCACACGTCGCTGGTGGACAGATAGCGCCGGATGAGGTCAAGCTCGGCCCAGCCGGTGAAGTGCAGGTAGTCGTCCAGCCCCAACTCAGCGCTGAGGGCGCGCAGGCCGGCTTCAGCGTCGCCGGAACCCATGATCACGAACTGAATGTCCCGTCGCCCGTGGTCGCGGACGATGACGTCGGCCACGCGGACGAACGTGTCAACGCCATCCTGCGGGTTGAGGACACCCAGGTAGCTGACCAGGAACGCCCGCCCGCGCTTCAGAGCCGGGTCGGGCGCGCTCGGGTAGAGGACGTGGTGGTTAGGCCCGCTGCGCACGATGAAGATGCGCTCCGGCGGGACCTGGCCGCGTGTCAGGGCCACCTGGCGGTGCGTCTCGTTGGTGGTGATGACGACGTCGGCTGTGCGAAAGGTCAGCCGCTCCAGCAGCAACAGCAGCCGGTAGGCCATCCCCTGCCGGCCGAAGCGCGACAGGTACATCTCCGGCGACAGGTCGTGGTGGTCAAAGATGAACTGTTTGCCGAACAGTTTGTAGAACCGGCCGATGAGCCAGAATGTCTCCGGCGGGTTGCAGGCGTGGACGATGTCGAACCCCTCGCGCCGGAGAATCTTCAGCGACAGCAAAAACGTCTGTATCCAGCAATAGGTGAACTCCCAGATGAAGCTCAGCGTGCCGCTGGTGGTGGGCGGCGCGGGATAGCGGTAGAGGGCCACGCCCTCGCGCCGCTCGAACCGTTCGGTCGCGTTCGCGCCCGTAATGGAGATGACCGACACGTGATAGCCGGCGTCGCGCAGCGCCGTGGCTTCCAGCCAGACGCGGCGGTCGTTGGGCACGGGCAGGTTCTCGACGATGATGAGGACGCCGGGCCGGGGAGAGGGCTGCTGTTGGGAGGACATAGAAGGGTCAGGAGTCTATCGCCAAGCGGCGCGCCGGGGGTGCGCCGCCTTGCTTCAGGGCTTCTCCACGGACGCGTCGCCACGGAAGATCTGCGGCCCGGTTAAGGCCAGCCCCCACAACAACCAGACGACGTACATGAGAGAGTGGTCCCACCACCAGGAATCGGCTACCTCTCGGATGTTGAAGGTCAGGAAGGCTGTCGCGATCGCCATCCAGAACATGACCATTTCACGGGTGAGGCCTCGCCGGTTCAGGCCGCGCCAGACCGACCACCACACGGAGGCCCACAACGAGAGGTACAAAAGCAGGCCGATTATACCGTGCTGGAACAACATGCCCAGGTAGCTGCTATGGGTTCCGGCGGCATACTCATTAGGCAGATCGGGCAAGCGGACGGATGTGCCCCAGCCGGCAATGGGGTGCTCGGGCAACAGCGCCAATGTCTGTCTATAGATGTAGATGCGCACCAGCCAGCTGCCCGGCCGCAGGTCGACGAACGCCCGCTGGAACCAATCGATGACCACGCCCAGCACGACGAAGGCCAACAGCAGGACGACCGCCGCGCCGATGAGGGCGATGGCGAACATCAGCGGCCGGTTGGGCCGGTGCTGGAAGAAGCGCAGCAGGACGTAGAAGGCCGCCCCGGCCAGCAGCGCCGCGTAGGCGATGCGCGACTCGGTGAAGACCAGCGTGAGGAGTAGCCCCAACAGGATGCCCAGGTAGAACAAACGCCGGATGCCACGCGTATGCTGGATGCGCCAGTAGATGAAGGGAACCAGCAGCAGGCAGAGCATACTGAGCGCGCTGAAGGACAGTGTCAGCGCGTTCAGCCGGATGCTCAGCAGGCCCATGCCTTCGGTCGAGGCCAATGCGCCAAAGGTGCGGTACGAGATGGAGGTGAAGAAGGCCGAGCCGGCAATCATGGAGGAGGGTAAGACGCGCCCCACCAGTGAGATGAGCACGCCGCGCCAGGCGCCGGAGAGAAAGATCGCGCTGGTGGCAACCGTGTAGAAGGCGACGAGCGTGAGCGCGCCGGCTACCCTGCGCCATTCGGCCGCGGTGCGCACGCTGTTCCAGAACAGGACGAGGAACAGGAACTGTGTCCAGATGCTGGCGGTCTCTTTTAGAAAGATGTCGAGCAGTTCCGGATCGATCCAGAAGACAGGCACTACCCACCAGATAGCCAGCCCCAGCGCCAGCAAGATAGTGACGTTGAGGCGCACTTGCCAGTGGTTGCGGAACAGAAAGCGGATGAACTCATAGAGGACAAAGAAGGGCAGCAACAGTTGATCGATGCCCAACGCCCACCACACCGGCCACAACAGCGCGAAATACCAGAGGTCTGTCGCGAAGGACGTGCTGATGAACGGTAGCCGGACACGCAGTGGGCGGTCGGATGAAGAGCCGGCGGGCGTGGGGGTGGGGAGAGAGGTAGCCATACGTTAGCTTGCCGTGGCTTATTTGACGAGAGGCAGGGCCACCGGCGCGACGACCGGCCGGGCGGACTCATAGACCCCCAGATAGGCGGCTGTCACCGTCTCCAAGGTGTAGGCGCGGGCGGCGGCAAAACAGGCCGGCCGCATGGCCCGCAACGCGCCGACGTTCTCCCCGGCCCAGACGATCCGCTCGGCCAGTTGCTCGACGTTGCCCGCCTCTACCAGAAAACCTGTTTGGCCCTCCTCGATGACTTCAGGAATCCCCCCGACCGCTGTAGCCAATACCGGCTTGCCATGCGCGAAGGCCTCGATAATGACAATGCCGAAGACTTCCTGGCCAACCGAGGGCACAACTAGCGCGTCCGCTTCCGACAACAGTCGCCGCTTCTGCTCGCCAAGCACCTGCCCATGAAAGCGTATTTGCGGCAGGTGGGCGTAGCGCGTCTTGAGCGCCTCCCGCAATACACCTTCTCCGGCAACATCCAGCGACAGCCCCGGCTGGCGCGCGATCGCTTTCTCGAACGCTGTGCAGAGCACGGCGATGCCCTTAATGGCGTCGAGCCGTCCCAGGTACAGCAGGCGCAGATCGGCCGTCTGATGCCCGGGCGGCTGCCCCTCCAGTTCGGCGCGCAACCTGTCCAGTTCCCCCGGCGACAAGCCGTGCGAATTGGGCACGATCGCGGCGCGCGCCTCGCGGAAGAAGCCGAGCGCCGTATGAT
>NZ_JAYRVJ010000042.1:0-4613 GCF_041918635.1 Promineifilum sp. (SeqCode) | reverse complement strand
CCTTGAGCGCCACCGGGAAGCCCAGTTGCCAGGCCAGATCGACCGCCTCGTCGGCCGTCGTCGCCAGGGCCACCCGCGGCGTGGGGATGCCATAGGCGGCCAGCAGGCTATCGACGACCTCGTAGGGCAGGAAGTCGTTGGGCGGGGCCGCGCCGTCTGGCCGGGTCGCGCTCTCCTCCCGCCCGACTTTGTGGCGAGCCAACAGCCGGTGAACCAGGTCGGGCCGCACGTCGCGCGGCGCGGCCGGATCGGGTTCGTCGTCGGCGCACAGGGCGCGCACCCGCTCCGCCCGCTCCACCAGCACGGCCAGGGCCGAGGCGGCCCGCTCGGCGAAGCGGTACTCCGGCACGTGGGCGGCGCGGAAGTACTCCACCGCCTCCTGGATCATGCGCTCGCCCATCAGGGCGACGACGACCGGCTTGGCGGCGCTGTAGATGATGGGGATGAGGGCGCGGGCCACGCCGCCGGCCGACTCCATGGGCGGCGGCGGCAGGACGACCATGACGCTGTGGACGCCGGGATCGTCCAGCAGCAGGCGCAGGCTGTCCACGTACTGCTGGGCCGTGGCCGCGGCCAGCATGTCCACCGGGTTGCGGACGCTGGCGTCGGCCGGCAGCAGGGCGCGCAGGGCCGCCTCCGTCTCCGGCCGCAGCGCGGCCAGGCGCAGGCCGTGAGCCTCCAGCGCGTCGGCGGCGGTTACGCCGGGGCCGCCGGCGTTGGTCAGCACGGCCACGTCGCGCCCGGCGGGCAGCGGACACCAGGCCAGCGCCCGCGCCCAGTCGAATAGCTCCTCGCTGGTGTTGGCGCGGATGACGCCGGCGCGGCGAAAGGCGGCGTTGAAGGCCGACTCCTGGCCGGCCAGCGCGCCGGTGTGGCTGGCGACGGCCTGCCGGCCGGCGGCGTAGCGGCCGACCTTGAGGGCGATGACCGGCTTGTGGCGCGTCACCTGGCGGGCGGCGTGGACGAAGCGGCGGCCGTCGCTGATCCCCTCCAGGTAGAGCGTGATGACCCTTGTGCGCGGGTCGGCGGCCACGGCGGGCAACACGTCCGTCTCGCGCACGTCGAGCTGGTTGCCCAGGCTGACCAGGTGGGAGAGGCCGAAGCCCTGGCCGCGGGCCCAATCGATGACGGCGGCGCAGATGGCCCCGGAGTGGGAGATGAAGGCCACGTCGCCGGGGGTGGGGCCGGGCGGAGGCAGGAAGGTGGTGTCCAGCGGCAGGTGGGTGTTGATGAGGCCGACGCAGTTGGGGCCGATGAGGCGCATGTCGCAGTCGCGGGCCACGCGCAGGCAGTCGTCCTCCAGCGCCGCGCCGGCCGCGCCCGTCTCGCGGAAGCCGCCGGAGGCGATGATGGCGGCGCGGATGCCGCGCGCGCCGGCTTCGGCCAGCGTCGCCGCGACGGCCGGCGCGGGCACGATGAGCACGGCCAGATCGACGGGGTCGGGCACGTCGGCGATATGGGTGTAGACCGGCCGCTCCAGCAGCCGGCCGCCCTTGGGGTTGACGAAGTGGATGGCCCCCGCGTAGCCGCTCTGGACGAGGTTGCGGGCCATGCCGAAGCCCAGCTTGGTCGGCGCGCTCGACGCGCCCACGATGACGATGCCGGCCGGTTGGAAGAAGGGGAGGAGGGTGGGTTCGATTGGTGGGGTCACGGCGTGTAATTGTAGTGTGTTTTTGGGATAGGGGATAGTAACTAAAGACCTGACAGGTGTGGTAAAGCCTGTGCTTGCTCCCCCGCTCCCCTGCCCCCCTGCTCCCCCGCTCTTGTCATATCAAATCGGTGACAAACGTCACTATGTGCCGCGCCGGCCGCGGCCTATAATGCAATGGACGTTGAATTATCTCGCCACCTCTGGGATTGAGCCAAGGCGCGTAGGGAGCTACGTGGGGACGCTATGGAGCCTTTGACGTTTACGGTGGACAAATTCACCTTTCGCATCGCCGCCGACCGGGGGTATACCGTCGGCGGCTTGTGGGTTTTGGCCGACGGCGACCGGCTGCGCATGGGCGTCAGCGACTTTGTGCAAGGCCACAGCGGCGACGTGACGTTCGTCGAGATGCGGCCGGCCGGGACGGCGCTGGAACGCGGCGAGCCGCTAGGCCAGTTGGAAACGATCAAGGTCACGCTGGAACTCCTCTCGCCGGCCACGGGGCGCATCGTCGCCGTCAATCCGCGCCTGGAGACGGCGGCTGAGATCGTGAACGAAGACCCCTACGGCGAGGGCTGGCTGTTGGAACTGGACGCAACGGCGTGGCCCGGCGAACGCGACGACCTGCTGTCGCCCGAAGCGTACTGCGACCTGGCCCGGGCGCAGGCGGAGGAGCATTGAGATGGACGCGACGAAAGTGGTCATCGTCCCGTGCAGCGGCATCGGCAAGACCTACGGCACCGTGACGCGCGAAGCGGCCTACAACGTGGTGGAAGACCTGCGGCCGGATGAGACGCAGTTGGTGGCCCTGTCGCTGCTGGTGCTGGGCGACGAGGCGGCCCGCGCGGCGGTGGCCGCTCAGCCGGCCATCACCATTGACGGCTGCAAGCTGGCCTGCGCCACAAAGATGGTGCGCGAGAGCGGCGGGAAGGTGGCGACAGCCTACGCCGTGCTGGATGCCTATCGCCGCCACCGGGAATTCAAGCCGGCCGGCATCGCCGAGTTGAACGAGGGCGGGCTTCAGTTGGCCCACGCCCTGGCGGCCGAGATCGCCGCCGAGATCGATGGAATGAAGAAGGCTTTATCCGCAGATTCGGCAGATTTGGAAGCGAAGAAATCTGCCGAATCTGCCAAATCTGCGGATGATTCTTCTGGGGAGACGGAGTATGCCTGAGTTGCCGCAGAAGAAGGTTGGCATCATCGCCTGCTCCGGCGAGGAGATGGCCGAGGGCACGGTGACGCGGCTGGCGGCGCTGCGGGTGCTGCACGAGCTGCGGCCGGACGACACGGTGACTATTTGCTTGCCGCTCTTCCTGGCCGGCGGCGAGGGGGATCGCGCCTTCGCCCGCTTCTACCCGACCATCGCCGTGGACGGCTGCGACCGGCGCTGCGCGGCGCGGGCCACGGCGCAGTATTCGGGCAAGCCGGCGGCGAGCGTCGTCGTGAGCGAGCTGGTGGCCGAGAGGGGACTGGCCAAGCCGCAAGGTATGCGCCGGCTGGACGAGGCCGGGCGCGTGGCGGTGGATGAGACGGCCGGCGTGGTCGCCAAGCTGGTTGATGAGCTACTGGACAAAAAATGGAGCCGGCGCAAAGGGGAGTTCATCGAGGACGAGCCGATCCCCCTGACCGTCGCGCCGGCGACGGCCGACGCCGGCTGCGCCTGCGGTTCGGGTATCCCGGTGCGGACGGTGACGATTGACGGCCGGCCAGTGTCGTTGATCGCCTTGCCGCCGCTGCTGGAGCAGTTCCGCGCGGCCGGTAAGTCGTCGTCGTTGGCGACGGCGGCCGAATTGCTGGAGCAGGTCGCGCTCTACAACCCGGTTCCGGCCGGGGAGGAGGCGGCGTATCTGGCGGCGCTGTCACACGAATATGCCGCGTTCTGCGGCCAACCGGAGGTCGCATGAGCCAGACGGCCGTTTACCACACCACCGTATCCTGGAAGGGGGCGCATTGGGGCCACGTCGTCATGGGCAACGGCCCGGAAATGCCCTTCTCCGCCCCACCCGACGCCAAGGGCCACCCCGGCGTCCTCACGCCCGAAGATGCTTTCGTCGCCGCCATCAATACGTGCGTCATGATGATGTTCCTCTGGGCCTGCGAGCGGTATAAGCTCGACTTACTCAGCTACGACTGCCGGGCCGAAGGGACGAAGCTCATCGAATTGGATCGGACGGAGATATTCACCGACGTTGTGTTGCGGCCGCGCATCCGCGTCTGCGCCGGCGGGGAGAGGCCCGAGATCGTCCAGGCCCGCGTGCGCAAGGCGCTGCAATCGGCGCAGAAGTACAGTCTGGTGGCGAACTCGATCAAGTCCAAGTTACACATCGAGCCGGACGTGGAATTGGTGGATGAGCGGGAGCTTATTCCCGGCTGAGAGAACATCCACACGTTGCGGAGAGACATTCTAATTACGGAGCACACCCATGTTGAAGATCAAGGTGTTGGGGCCTGGCTGCGCGAATTGCCAGCGGGTCGAAGACGTAGCCAAGGCGGCCGTGGCTGAGCTTGGGGTCGAGGCCGAAATTGAGAAGGTGACTGACCGGGCGGTTTTCGCGCAGTACAACCTGCTGGCGACGCCAGGGCTGGTCATCAATGAGAAGCTCGTTTCCGGCGGGCGCATCCCCGGGCAGAACGAGGTTATGGTCTGGGTCGGCAAGGCCGTCGCTGCGGCTGTGTAACTCGACCGCCGAACCGTTTCTTTCCCACCAAAACTGAAGGAGTGTCCGATGGACGCGACCGATCGCAGTGACGTCGACACGCTGAGCGAACCGGCGGCCGTCCTCAAGGCGCTGGCCGAACCCACCCGCCTGCGCATCTTCGCCGAATTGATGAGTGGCGACACCTGCAACTGCGAGTTGGTCGAGCGGTTGGGGATGCCGGCCAATCTGCTTTCCCATCATCTGAAGGCGCTCAGCGAGGCCGGGCTGGTCTGCGCCCGCCGCGACCGGCTGGACGGCCGCTGGGT
>NZ_JAYRVJ010000041.1:0-4372 GCF_041918635.1 Promineifilum sp. (SeqCode) | reverse complement strand
GACGTGCCGGTCAACGTCCGCCACCTGCACCGCGTCCGCGCCGCCTTCCGGCTGACCGACAAGGTCGTCATGGAGGCCGCCCACGGCCGCATCATCCCCGCCGACACGCTGGCGATGATGCGTCTTGTCTACGGCGACCTGGACGGCGATCCGGTGACCGGCGACGTGATCAACGTCAACAGCCCCTTGCGCTACGACGAGCGCATGTTGGGCGGGCTGATCAGCTACGCCCGCGCCGGCCAGGCGACGTTCATCACCCCCTTCATCCTGGCCGGGGCGATGAGTCCGGTGACGATGGCCGCGGCGCTGGCCCAGCAGAACGCCGAGGTGCTGGCCGGCGCGGCGCTCACGCAACTCGTCCGGCCGGGCGCGCCGGTCATCTACGGCGGCTTCACGACCAACGTGGATTTGCGCGGCGGCAGCCCCGCCTTCGGCACGCCGGAGGGAGCGTGGGCGGCGCTCGTGGGCGGGCAGCTGGCGCGCCGCTACCGCCTGCCCTATCGCGGCAGCGGCGCGCTGACCACCAGCCAGACGGCCGACGCCCAGGCCGCCTATGAGTCGCTGTGGACGCTCTGGCCGGCCGTGCTGGCCCACACCAACCTGCTCATGCACGCCGCCGGCTGGGTGGATGGCGGGTTGACTGTCTCCTTCGAGAAGTTCGTCATCGACCTGGAGAACCTGGCCATGTTCCAGCGCTTCCTGGAGGGCTTTGCCGTGGACGATGACACGCTGGCGCTGGACGCCATCGCCGAGGTGGGGCCGGGCGGCCACCACTTCGGCACGGCCCACACCGCCGCGCGCTACCGCGACGCCTTTCACGCCTCCTCGCTGGCCGACCGGCGGGGTCACGACGCCTGGGCCGCGGCGGGCAGCGAAGATACCGCCCGCCGCGCCAACCGCGTCTGGAAGGAAATGCTGGCCGCCTACGAGCCGCCGCCGCTCGACCCGGCCATCGTCGAGGCGCTGGACGACTACGTGGCGCGGCGGGAGGGGGAGTTGGTGGGGAGTAGGCTTTATGAGTGAGCATTTACGGCGCGGCGGTAATCGGCGATAATAGGGTACGTTTAAATCGATGGGCCAACGTGTGAGGATGAAATGGCTGAGATTATCACAGCTGTGTATGAAAAAGGGGTTCTGCGGCCTCTACAACCTCTATCACTTGAGGAGCAAGAACACGTCGACCTACAAATACTGGCGCGCGAGAGAGATGGCGAAGTGGAACGGCTTTTAGCCAGGTTAGTCGCCGAGGGGATTTTGGCCCCGCGTCCATCGCCGGAGGAACTCGAAGGAATCGAACCCATCTCGGAAGAGGAGCTTAGGCAGCTGGCCGAAGAAGTGGGCCGAATCCCGGGCAAATCGCTCTCAGAAATGGTTATCGAAGATCGCGGCGAATGGTAACGGTCTACTTCTTCGATTCAAGCGCGCTTGTCAAGCGCTATGCTCGCGAGCCTGGATCACGTTGGGTTTGGGCTACCGCTCAGCCTCGTGCAGATACGACTGTCTGGACATCAAGGCTGACGTGGGTCGAGATCTTGAGTGCTCTGAGCCGTCGGAAGCGCGAGGGAACCATCGAGGAACCGGCATTGGCGCGCGAGTTTGATTTGCTGCGCTTTCATTTTGCGATGCAGTATCAAATCGCCGAGATAGACGCAACGGTTATTCAACTCGCCGGTGAAGTGGTACAAGCCCATCCGTTGCGCGCCGCCGACGCCATACAACTGGCGACGGCGATGCGGTTGCACGCTGCCCTTGGGCCTGGTGAGGCCACATTTTCTTTTGTCTGCGCGGACGCCAGGCTTCTCCTGGCCGCTGAGCAAACCGGACTTCATACCGTCAATCCGATCAGCGCTGATTAAGTTGGGCTGCACTCGCCCTATGGCGATGCGTAGATCATCTCGATTCCCAAATAGAGCCGGGGCCAATTTCTCTCCTTCGTCTCCCAGCCTGGCTCTGACGACCGACTACAAGTGTAGACTATAATGGAGAAGTACCCCATGAACCAGACGATCATCACCGCCGTTTACGACGGCGGCGTTCTGCGCCCGCTGGAGGCGCTAGACCTGGCGGCGGGCCAGCCGGTGCGCCTGCAACTCGTGGAAGGCGACGACGACAGCGCCATGCAGCGCCCCCCCGCTTCCTCCTCCCTCACCTCCGTTGGCTACCTCCCGAAGAGCGAGGCATTGGAGATCGAGTTCCACGACGGCTCGGTCTACCTCTACTTCGGCGTCCCCGCCAGTGTGTATGACGAGCTCGCCCAGGCTGAGTCGCGCGGCCGCTATTTCAACGCCCACGTCCGCAACGAGTACGCGACGCGCAAGACCAGATAAAGGGAGCGCCCTCGCCCGCGCGGTCGCTCGTTCCGGCCGCCGCCATAGTAGGAGAACACCATGCCCATACAACGTGGGAACGATGATGTATCTCAGGCCATCGACGCCGCGCGCCCGGCCATTGAGCGTATCTGCGCTGAAGTGTGGGAGCTGGCCGAACTCTCGCTGCACGAAGTCCACTCCTCGGCCGTCCACATCCGTGAACTGGAGGCGGCCGGCTTCACCGTCACCGGCGTTGGCGCGGCCGGCGTGCCCACCGCGTTCGTCGCCGAGTGGCGCCAGGGGGATGGGCCGAAGATCGGCTTCCTGCCCGAGTATGACGCCCTGCCCGGTCTGGGCAACGCCGCCGTGCCGCGCCAGGAAGCCCGCGCCGACGGCCAGACGAGCGGCCACGGTTGCGGCCACAACCTGTTGGGGGCGGGGCTGACTGGCGCGGCCATCGCCGTCAAACACGCCATGCAAGCGGCGAACGTGCCCGGGACCCTGCGCGTGTATGGCTGCGCGGCCGAGGAAGTGGAGGGGGCGAAGGTCTACATGGCGCGCGAAGGGCTGTTCAATGACCTCGACGCCTGCTTCCACTGGCATCCCGCCCCCATCGCCGCGGTGATCAACGCGCGCATGGCCGCCAACAACTCCATCAAGATCGAATTTCATGGCCGGACGGCCCATGCCGGTATCGAACCGTGGCAAGGACGGTCGGCCCTCGACGCGATGGAGGTGGCCGCCCACGCCATCAACCTCATGCGCGAGCACCTGGAACCGACCGCCCGCACGCACTACATCTATGAGGCGGGCGGCGTCGCGCCGAACATCGTGCCCGACTACGCCCGTATGTGGTTGAAAGTACGGGACGCCGACCGGGCGCGGGTCAACGCCACGACCGAGTGGGTGAGACAGATCGCCGACGGCGCGGCCCTGGCGACCCAGACCAGAGCGAGCGTCAACGTCTATTACGGCCTGCATGACTTGCTGCCCAACACGCCGCTGGCCGAACGCATGCAGGCCATCCTGGAACGCGTCGGCCCGCCAGCCTGGAGCGAAGCAGAGCAGGCTTTTGCCCGCGCCTGCCAACAAGAGATGGGCGTGGCCGAAAAAGGATTGGCGACCAACGTCATCCCGCTCCAGAAAGAGCCGACAATCGGCGGCTCCTCCGACGTGGGCGACGTGAGTTGGTGCACCCCGACAATGGGCGTCATCATGCCAACCCTGCCGCTGGGCGTCTCCCTGCACACCTGGCCGGTGACCGCCTGCGGCGGCACGTCCATTGGCCTGAAGGGCGCGCTGGCGGCGGCCACTGTGCTGGCCATGACCGCGCTGGATGTGCTGACCGACGCCGACCTGCGACGGGCGGCCCGCGCCGACTTCGACAGGCGAACGGAGGGGTTCACCTACGTGTCGCCGCTGCCGCCCGAACAGACGCGCCCCTTGGGACTGCCTGAATGGATGAACGCCGACGGCTCGGCCGAAGCCGTAGAAGCCTTGGGGAGATCGCGTTGACCCGCTTCTTCGCCTACGACGAACTCACCTGGCCCGAAGTGGCCGCGCTGCGGCGCGACACGCCGCTGGTCATCCCGCTCGGCGAGGGGTACGACCTGGGCCGGCTGGCCGAGGCGCTGGGCGACCCGCCGGCCGCCGGCCTGCTGCCGGCCATCCCCTACGGCTGGCCGGGCAGTGGGCTGGCCGTGGCCGATGCGCCGTTCGCCCGGATGGTGTCCAACCTGCTGGACAGCCTGGCCGACGACGGCTTCAGCCGGGTTTACGCCCTCCAGCCGCAGGGGCTTGACCTGGGCCTGGGAGCGCGGGCGCTGGTGCAGTGGCACAGCAGCCAGTTGCGCGAGGCTCTGCCCCTCCCGGCCGACGCCGACCGAGACAAGTGCATCCTCGTCCCTATCGGCCACACCGAGCAGCACGGCCACCACCTGCCCCTCTCCACGGACACGCTCATCATCGGGGCCATCGGCGCGGGCGCGGCGGCGGCCGAACCGTCGCTGGCCGTCTGCCTGCCCCCCTTTCCCTATGGGGCCAGCACCCATCGCGCCTCCTTC
>NZ_JAYRVJ010000040.1:0-2956 GCF_041918635.1 Promineifilum sp. (SeqCode) | reverse complement strand
GTGTGGGCGTAGGGGTCGGGCGGCGTCTGGGCCGGGACGACCGACAGGTGGCCGGTCATCTTCAGGTGGATGATGAGCGTCTCGTCGTCGCTGAGGGTGAAGACCAGGTACTTGCCGCGCCGCTCAATGGCCTCGATGCGCCGGCCGGCAATGCGCGCCGCGAACTCGTCCGGCGGCGGGAAGGCGATGTGGCGCGGCCAGTCGTTGCGCGCCTCCACAATCGTCCGCCCCACCAGCGGCCGGCGTAGGGCGCGGACGAAGGTTTCGACTTCTGGCAGTTCAGGCATGAAGTTGAATCATTCTCGACGCAATCGTTGGATGAGCCTATCGTCAGGGATGGTAAGAAAGCGCTCTGGGCCATCAAGGAAGAGGGATAGTTTGTTCAATACGTCACGGCCCAATATCACTTCATCAGCATCTTTGTCGGCAATGACTCGGATACCGGGCAATGCTATGTGGTCGATGTACACATCCACGAAATAAAGAGGCACCACCTTGCGTTCCCCGGTGATACTGACCAGCCAGCCGGGCGCAGTCTCCTCTGCTTCGAGTTCCAGTAGTTGCGTCAGCGGGACCAGTGAGGCATCGGAGCCGGTATCAACAAGGGCCGGCAGTGCATCACTGAAAATGTCACTGACGGGTGAATAGAGCCGGATGTTCAGGATAGGGATCGGAGGCCGGTATTGAGTATTGTAAGGTTGTTTCACGGCCCAAGTCGCTTGCTCAATCGAGTAAAGACCTGTTCTGGTTGATCAGTCACCTCGACGATCAGGATCGGCAAGTCGCCATACTGCCGTCGCAGGCGAGCATAGAGAGTGCCCCCATCGGCGTCATGGTCAAGCACTTGGCCGTCACGTAGGGCAACAAAGCTGCCGGCGTACTGCTGGTGGAGTTCGGAATGGTGGGCGCGGAAGCGTTCCATCTCACCCAACAGGTAGTGGTGGCGTTGCTCTCGTAAGTAATCGACAATGAGCTGCTCGACAATAGCGCCGACCGACTCGCCACGCTCGGCAGCCAGTTGTTGCAGGGGTCTAAACAGTTCGGCCGAAACTTCGATTCCTGACATAGCTCTATTGTACCAGTTACGACGACAGCATTCTATTCTTCTTTTGCGCTACAATAGAGTTTATGTACCCGGAAGACCGCGTCCTGATCGCTTACGTCCCGCGGCCGTCGGACTTCGACATCATCCGACGCGAGGGCTGGTATCGCATCCCGCAACGCTTCGCTCCCAAGGGGCTGCACGCCGAGATCATCGCCTTCTACTTCAGCAGCAAGTTTGGCGAGGAGAAGTGGGCCATCCACTACTATGCCCGAACGACCGGCCACGAACTGGCCCGCCGCCGCGACCTGCTGCCCGATGAACCCGACCACCCCCGCGCCGACGATATCTACTACAAAGTCCAGCTTGGCCCGCTCCAGAAACTCGCCCAACCCATCGTCAGCCTGCGCTGGCGGCGCGTGACCTTCATCCACACCACCTGGGACCGCTTCCAGGACGCGACCGAGATCAACGATCTGTTCATCGAGGGCGGCCCCTACGTGGATCGGCTCTACGCCACACTGAAGGAGCGCGGCATCCATGCCGAGCGGGATTACCGCGTGGCCGAAGAGGGGCCGGAATACGTCGTCGCCCTGTCCGTGCCCACGCGCGACGGCCGGGTCAACGTGCCCTACGGCGACCTGCCGGACGACGAAGGGGCGTTGATGGCCCTGGCCGACGCGGTGGCGCGGGAGATCGCGCGGCAGGGCGGGGTTGCGCTGCCAGGCGATAGAGGAGAAGAAGTCACGTGACCGACGCGAGTAAGCCAAAGGACGAGGCCGCCGCGCCATCCCCCAGCCCGGCCGCGGCCGCCGGGGCGGCAGCGGGCGCAGCGGCCGGCGCGGCAGCGGGTGCAGCGGCCGGCGCCGCCGCCGAAGCTGCCGCTACCGGAACCAGCTACGAGCCAGTGTGGACGTTCCGCGGCTACAAGATGCGGCCGTCAGAGTTCAACACGGCCATGGTGCACTACTACCGCGCCGAGATCCAGCGCTCCAACGTCTGGCGGTCGCGGCTGGACACGACGACCAACTGGGCCGTGGTCACCGTGGCCGCCTCCATCACCTTCATCTTCGCCGAGCCGGGCAACCACTGGGGCGTCTTCCTGCTGGTCATGCTGCTGGTCGGCCTCTTCCTGCTCATCGAGGCCCGCCGCTACCGCTACTATGAGCTGTGGAGCCTGCGCGCCCGCCTGATGGAGACCGACTTCTTCGCCGCCATGCTCGTGCCCCCCTTTGCCCCCCACGCCGATTGGGATGAGACGCTGGCCGAGTCGCTGCTGCAACCGGAGTTTCCCATCTCGCGCCTGGAGGCGATCGGCCGCCGCCTGCGCAACAACTATCTGGCTATCTTCCTGATCCTCTTCCTGGGCATCCTGCTCAAGCTCTTTCTTCACCCCGTTCAGGCGCGATCCTTGCGGATCATGCTGGAGCGGGCCACGATCGGCCCGTTGCCCGGCGAACTCATCCTGATCGGGCTGCTGGCGTTTCTGGTGGTGCTCTTCCTGATGGCGCTGATCACCCGCACCCTGCACGAGGCCAGCGGCGAGGTGATGCCCAAGTACGACCTCCAGGACTTCCTGGGCAACCTGTGGCCCGGCCACAGCGATCAGGAGGAAGACACCGACATCGCCTCGGTCTGGTCGCGCCTGAGCCGGCGGTCGCGCCGCCGGTCGCAGGTGCTGGCCCTGGTCGTGGCCGCCAACCCGGCGGCCGTGGCCGACCGCATCATCCGCGAACTGCACCGCGGGGCGACGGCGCTGCACGGCCGCGGCATGTACCTGAAGCAGGAGCGCGACGTGCTCCTGGTCGCCCTGACCGTGACCGAGATCGAGTACCTGAAGGGCATCGTCCACGAGGAAGACGCCCACGCCTTCATCACCATCATCCCCGCCAACGAGATCGTGGGCCAGGGATT
>NZ_JAYRVJ010000039.1:0-9058 GCF_041918635.1 Promineifilum sp. (SeqCode) | reverse complement strand
GCCAACAGCGCTTCGTCAAAGCTGCCGGTGATCCCGGTCAGGGCCGCCAGCAGCAGGTTGCCAAAGGCGTGCCCCTGCAACGTCTGGCCCTCTTTCCCGTCAGCCGGGGATAGCGCGTCGGCGTGGCCGTTCAACCCAACCGTCCCGCCAAAGCGATACTGGAGCACCTGCGTCATCAGCGTCTCGTCGCGGGCCAGGGCGGCCAGGTTGTTGCGGAAGTCGCCCGGCGGCAGCAGGCCCAGTTCGCGGCGCAGACGACCGCTGCTGCCGCCGTCGTCGGCCACGGTGACGATGGCAGTGATGTTGCTGGTATAGGCGGTCAGGCCGCGCAGCAGGCTGGGCAGTCCCGTGCCGCCGCCGATGGCGACGATACGCGGGCCGCGGTCGCGCAGCCGGTGTTGGTAGAGCGAATCAACGACGGCCGCTTCTCCGGTGCGCAGCGGCGCGACCAGCGTCTGGCCGAGCATGATGACGGCGACGAGCATAATCAGCCCGCCGGCGGCCAGCGGCAGCAACACGCGCAGCGGCACGGGCAGGGCCTGCAATGTCAGCAGATCGTAGAGTCCGGGCGGCAACCACCCCACATCGTTCATGGTCAACAGGATGTAGGCCCAGCCCAGGCTGGTGGCCGCCGCGCCCAGCGCCAACAGCAGCAACCAGCGCTTAACGCCCAGACCGACGGTTAGCCAGCGACGGCGAATGTACAGCGAGCGCCAGAGAGAACGGCCCCACGCGAAAGGCGACGACATAGCGCGCATTGTAGCACAGCCTGTCAGGCTGTGGCGAGATAGCCTGCCAGAGGTTGGAGGTGCAACCCACTTCGGAAAGTGGGTCGCACTGGCGACCGGTGTTACACTTGGCGGCACAGGAAGTCCACCCTGGAGTAATGGATCATGAGGGACAATCACCTATCGAGCACCCCCCTATACCGCCGCGGCTGGCAGTTGGCCGCGGCCCTGACGGCGCTCTGCGCCGCCATCCTCATCCTGGCCCCCCGTCCGTCGGTCGCCGACGATCAGGCCGTGGGGCTTATCTACCAACCGGTCGTGCCCATCCAGGCGCCGCCAGCTCCCATCGGGCCGCTCTACGGCGTCGTGTTCATCAGCTCGGCCGAGGACCGCGTCCCCGGCAGCGGACGCACAACCGGTTCGCTGGAACAGCAGTACCAGCACGGCCTGGCAACCGGCGCGACCTGGAACCGGTGGCCGCTCTACTGGTTCAACATTGAGAAGAGTCCGGGCGCGTTCGACTGGGCGACGCAGGACGCGACGGTGCGGGCCGACCTGACCCACGGGCTGAAGCTGAACGCCATCCTGCTGGGCACACCGGGCTTCTACACCACCGATGACGCGGTGCGCGCCAGCCGGCCACCCCGGCCGCGGCCGGGCACACTCAGCCTGGACTCGGTCGAGCGGGCCACACCTGTCGGCCTCTACGAGCCGATCTTCAGCGACGGCACGGACACGCCGGGGCCAGGCAAGCTTGTCAATCCGGCAAACAAGTGGGCCAACTTCACCTGGCTGGCAGTCAATCGCTACAAGCCCGGCGGCGTACTGGCCCAGGCCGAAGGCTGGCCGCTCGGCGTTGGCGTCACCCACTGGGAAATGTGGAACGAGCCTGATCTGAACATCTTCTGGGACGCCTCCAAGGAGGATTACGCCCGGCTGCTCAAGGTCGGCTACCTGACCGCCAAGCAAGCCGACCCCGCCGCGCAGGTGCTCTTCGCCGGGCTGGCCAACAACGTCGCCAAGGCCAGCTACTACCAGGACATCTTGACCATCCTGGCTGCCGACCCGGCCGCGGCGCAGTACGGCTTCTATCACGATATCCTGGCAACGCACAGCTACTTCCACGCCTGGAAATCGTGGTACCACGTCTACCGCGCCCTGGGGACGATGCGCGACTTCGGCTTCGAGAAGCCTATCTGGCTGAACGAGTCGGGCGTGCCCGCCTGGGACGACTACCCCGGCCCAGTCTGGGACCCGCAGAGCGCGTTGCGGGCCACGACGAAGGAACAGGCCGATTACGTGATTCAGTCGGCATTCTACGCCTTGTTCGCCGGGGCCGACGGCGTCTTCCACTTCCAGTTGTACGACGGCTGCGGCAACCAGCCGGCCGGCACCGACTTCCCACCCCACAACGGCGAGTTGTGCGACGCCAACGGCGAGTACCAGGGCAAGCCCTGCGCCGGCGATGCCAACGGGCTTTACACCAATCCGACCGACATGAGTTGCTTCCGCCAGCACCCACAGCCCGCCTCGCCGCGGCTGACGCAGGCGGCCTATAATGTCCTGACGCGCCACGTGCAGAACGTCATGCCCTACTGGCGCAAGCGGGAGGGGGCAGCCAAGGCGTGCCCGGTAGAGAACCCGGGCGGCGGCATCGTCCAGGCCCCGCCGCAGGAGTGGATCGCCTTCTACCGCCCGGCCACGCAGGAGCGTGTCGTCGGCATGTGGACGTTGTGCGGCCGGGCCGAGACGGCGGTCATCGACGCCACCAGCCCCGACGGCCGGGCGACGCTGGTTTTCGCCGACGGCCGGACGCAGCCCATCGCCGCCGTGGACGGCCACTACACCATCCAGTTGCCCGCGGCGACGAACCGGAACCCGTACCCGTTCAGCAACTATCCCAACGCCATCTACCCCATCGGCGGGTCGCCGGTTATTCTGATCGAGAAGGATATTGCTGCTGCGGGGGGATAAGATCATGATAGAAACCGAGTTTCTCAGAAGAAACTCGGTTTCTATGGAGGATTTGGTGGAGAACCCGATACTACGCGACTTCCCTTATAGCTTCGAAACGGAGCGCCTCATCATCCGCGGGCCGCTGCCGGAAGATGCCGCGCCGCTGCACGCGGCTGTCGTTGAGTCGCAAGAGGAATTAAAGCCGTGGATGCCCTGGGCCATGGAGGTGCCAACCGAGGCGTGGTATCGTGTGCGCGTGCGCGAGGGGCAACTGAAGTTCCTGGCCCGCGAAGACCTGTGGCTGATGCTGGTGCATAAAGCGACCGGGGCCATCATTGGCGGCAGCGGCCTGCACCGCATTGACTGGAACGTACCCAAGTTCGAGATCGGCTACTGGGTGCGCACAAGCTACGCCGGGCAGGGGTACGTCACCGAGGCGGTTAAAGGGATCACCGACTTCGCCTTCGACACGCTGGGCGCGCGGCGGGTGGAGATCCGCTGCGACGTGAAGAACGAGCGCAGCGCGGCTGTGGCCCGTCGCGCCGGCTACCCCCTGGAAGCCACCTTCCACTGCGACGCGCGCGATCATTTCGGCCACCTGCGCGACACCTACATCTTCGCCAAGGTTCGTAGAGAGGAATGAATTCACCACGGATTTAACGGATGAAACGGATTGATCCCTATGTTCAATCCGTTTCATCCGTTAAATCCGTGAAAATCCGTGGTTCATTTATTCTCCCGCGTACATCGCCTCAATCTCGTCGAGGTGCATGTCGCAGATGGCCTTGCGCTTGAGCTTGAGGGAAGGGGTGAGCTCGCCGCCCTCGATCGTGAAGGGGCGCGGCAACACGGTGAACTTGCGCACCTGCTCCACGCGGGCGAACTGCGGGTTGACCAGTTCATCGATGCCGGCCTGGATGGCGTCTAGCAATGCCGGGTGGGCGTGCAACTCGCCGCCCGTGATGTTGTTGGCCTCGGCGAAGCGCAGGACGGCGTCCGTGTCCAGCGTCAGCAACGCGCACAGATACTTGCGCCCCTCGCCGACCAGGACGGCGTCGCCCACCAACTCCAGATTCTTCAGCGCCGCCTCGATGTTGCGCGGGGCGATGTTCTTGCCGCCAGAGGTGATGATGATGTCCTTCTTGCGGCCGACGATGTAGAGGAAACCATCCTCGTCGAAGCGGCCCAGGTCGCCGGAGTGGAGCCAGCCGTCGATCAAGGTCTCGCGGGTGGTAGCCTCATCCTTGTAGTAGCCCATGAAGACGTTGGGGCCGCGCAGCAGGATTTCGCCATCCGGCCCCAGCTTGACCTCGCTGCCCGGCCAGACCTGGCCTGTCGTGCCGAACTTGGTCGCGCCGGGCCGGTTGAAGGTAGTCGGGCCGCAACCTTCCGACTGGCCGTAGACCTCGAAGACAATGACATCCAGCCCGCTGAAAAACTCCAGCACGCTCTTGTCGATGGCCGCCGCGCCGGAGACAGCCGAGCGCACGCGGCTGAAGCCCAGCAGCGGCTTGACCTTGGAGAAGACCAATCGGTCGGCCAGCCGGTACTTGACCGCCAGCGCGCCGCTCGGCTCGCCGCCGGCATTGCGGACGGCTGTCACTTCGTAGCCGACGCCCTGCGCCCACTCGGCGATGCGCTTGCGCGCGCCGTGGGCCTCGTTCAGCCGCTCCTGCACGCGGGCGCGGAAGCGCTCCCACACGCCGGGCACGCCGAAGAAGATAGTCGGCTGCACCTCGCGCAGGTTGTCAGGCAGCTTGGTCATCGATTCGGCAAAGTAGACTGGAAAGCCAACCGTCGCCGCGGTGTGGATGGTAAACATCTGCTCGGCGATGTGGGACAGCGGCAGGTAGGAGAGCAGCACGTCGTGGGGCGTCAGTTTGAACAGCTCCTTGCCCACGCGCGCTGTGCTGGCCAGATTATCGTGCGACAGCATGACCGCCTTGGGCGGGCCGGTCGTGCCGGAGGTGTAGATGAGGCTCGCCAGTTGCTCCATCTCGATGGCGGCGATGCGGGCATCGAGGTCGGCCTCGGACGCGGCGTCGGCGCAACCGAGAAAGTCGTCCCAGGTCATTGCCAGCGGGTCATCGATGCGCGTGCCGCGCATCAGCACGGCGTGGCGCAGGTGCGTCAGATTGCCGCGCACCTGCTTGACCTTGTTCCACTGCGCCTCGTTCTCCAGGATGACGACCAGCGCTTCGGAGTGGTTGAGGATGTACTCGACCTCGGGCGGGCTGTTGGTGGCGTAGATGCCCGCGCCGACCGCGCCGGCCATCATCGCCGCCAACTGGCCGATGACCCACTCCGGCCGGTTGAAGCCCAACATACAGATGACATCCCCCGGTTGGATGCCGAGGGCGATCAAGGCCCGGGCCGCCGTGCGCACCTGGCCGACGTACTCCTCCCAGAGCGTCGGCGCCCAGGCGTCGCCAAGCTTCTCGTAGTAGGCCGGCGCAGCCGGGCGAACCCGCCGGTGCTGCTGGAAACGGTCAATGATGCTGTCGCGACTGCTCTTGGTCATAGTACCTATCCTCCCTGTTAAGGAACCACCAAAGATTCACAGATTATACAGATTATTCACAACGACATCGGCTAAATCTGTGTACTCTGTGGTTAATGACATTTACAACGACCAGCCGGGCGGGCCGGTGAAGGGTCGCACGTCATCGTCGCATAAGATATGGCGCACGCTCTCTTCCAGCGTCAGGCGGCCGTCCATCACCGCCTCTTGATAGCGGCTGGCCCAGCGAAAAATGAGGCCGCGCGCCTTGCGCAACTCGACCAGCATGAGTTGGGCCAGCGCGCCTCCCTGAGCCAGGAAGCCGGACTCGACGTAGTCTACCTCGATCTGAGCGTAATTATAGTCGAGGCGCACGATTTCAGCCGACCAGCCCGATTTCGTCCAGGTGAACTGGCCGTAGGCAGCCCGCCGGTCGTCGTCGAAGGAAGCGCCGACGGAGCCGATGTTGACCACCAGCGTGCCATCGACGCGGCGGATGAGGGGACGGTGGGTGTGGCCGGTGACGAAGACGGCCGGCGCGGGCGCGATCTGGCGGCGCAACTCCTCGTCGGGCGTGGCCGGGTAGACGCCGTCGCGGTTGTTGCGCATGGAGGCGTGAACGATGCGCAACAGGTCGCCGTTGGGCGCGGCCCGCTCGAACGCGTCGGACATCAGGCGCAGCAGTTCCGCGTTCCCGCCGACCTGGGCCAGAGCGAAGTGGGCGAACTGGGTCGTCTCATAGCCCGGCCCAGACAAGGGACGGTCGGGATTGCCGCAGTCGAGCACGAACTCCTCGTGGTTGCCGCGCAGCAACCGCCAGCCATCGGCCTCGCGCCGCTGGGCGACCAGCTCCAGGCATGCGCCCGACAGCGGCCCGCGGTTGACGATATCGCCGCCAACAATGACGGTGTCGGGCGACCAGCGATCAATGTGCTCGACCACCGTCCGCAGGGCGGGCAGGTTGCCGTGAATGTCGGACAGAACTGCGACCTTCATCGGCACGATTATACCGGCATGACGGCAGATGGCGCAGATTTTGACTAGCCGTGGCGATCTGGCGCGTTAGAATTGAGCATGGGCCAGACCTGAAGGGTTGGCGACCTCCAGTCGCTCCGAAACCTGTCAGGTCTGAAGTCCCCGCCAACAGGAGGCGTGATGGAGGATCACTATCTGACCAAGTCGGACTTCAAGGTCGCCCGCACCTGTCCGACCAAGCTGTATTACCGCAAGCAGGGCTACCCGACGCGCGAGGATGGCGACGAGTATCTGCAATGGCTGGCCGACCAGGGGTATCTGCTGGAGGCGCTGGCCCGCACGCTGTGGCCCGACGGCTGCTGGATCGGCTTCCGGTCTGACGTGGAAGATGCCGTGTGGGAAACGATGAAGGCGCTGGAGCGCGATCCCTGCGCGCTGTTTGAAGCGACCTTCATCAGCGGCAACAAGCTGGCCCGCGTCGACATCCTGACCCGGCGCGGGAACACCCTGGAACTGATCGAGGTCAAATCCCATAGCTTCGACCGGCAGCAGCACGATGAGCTGCTGGCGGCCGGCCAGCCGGGCCTGCTGCGCGCCGCGCGCAAGCCGGGCGAGCTTCGCCGGGAGTGGCAACCCTACGTCGAGGACGCCGCGTTTCAGGCGAACGTGCTGCGCGAGCTTTTTCCCGGCTTCCGCGTCGTCCCCTACCTGCTGATGCTCGACAGCGGCCGGCCGGTCGCGGTCGATGGATTGCACCGGCAGTTTGTCGTGCGACCGCGCCCGCGGGCTGGCTGGGACGCGCCGCTACCGGCCGTCGACTTCATCGGCGACCCGCGCGAGGTGTGGCGCTCCCCCTTCCTGGTGCAACTCAACGTGGCCGCCGAGGTGGAATTGGTGCAGGATGAGGTGCGCCGCAGGGCGGATGAGTTCGTTGGTACTATCGCTCCTGTCCCACAACGAGTGAACGGCTCTATCTCTACCAACTGCATCAACTGCGAATATCGCGTGACCGACGGCGACCAGCGCGGTTTCCACGAGTGTTGGGGGCCGCTGGCCGACCCGTCACCCCACCTCTTCGACCTCTACCGCGTTGGCGAATTGGGCGGGCGCAAGGAGCGGCTGGCCGACGCGCTCATCGCCGCGGGCAAGACCAGCCTCTACGACGTGCCGGAGAGGCAGTTGACGCGCCAGGACGGCTCCATCGGCGAACACGCCCGGCGCCAGCGCATCCAGATCAGCCACACCCGCAGCAACCAGGAGTGGATTGATGAGGAACTAGGCCCGGCGCTGCGCGGCTGGCGCTTCCCGCTCCACTTCGTCGATTTCGAGACGTGCACGCCGGCCATCCCACGCTACCGGGGCATGCGGCCGTTCGAAGTGCTGGCCTTCCAGTGGTGTTGCCAGACGATGGATAGCGCCGGCGCGCCGCCCCGCCACTACGAATGGATCCAGCCGACCGAAGCGTACCCGCATGCCGCTTTTGCCGCCGCCCTGCGGCGACAGGTGGGCGACGAGGGTTCCATCCTCGTCTGGGCCACCCACGAGCGCACCGTGCTGCGGGCCGTCCGTCGCCAACTGGCGGAGCGCGGCGAGGGGGACGCCGGCCTGCTGGAGTGGCTCGACGACGTGACCGAAAGCGACCGCATCGTGGACATGAACCGGCTGACGCTGAAGCACTACTTCCACCCGCGTATGGGCGGGCGCACGTCGCTGAAGGTCGTGGCCGACGCGGTGTGGCGGGCCAACCCGGCGGTGCGAGCGCGCCTGCCGCAGTACGCGCTGGAGGTAGACGGCAAGCTGCAAAGCCCCTACCGGGCGCTGCCGCCGCTGATGATCGACGAGGACGGGGTTAACGGCGGCCGGGCGGTGTCGGTGGCCGAGGGCAATGGGGCTATTCTGGCCTATTATGCCATGATGGAGCGGCTGGCGGCCAACGCCACACTGGAATGGGAACGCTGGCGGCAGTTGTTGCGGCAGTATTGCCAGCTAGACACGCTGGCGATGGTCATGGTCTGGTGGCATTGGCGGGAATTAACGGGAGAATAGCCCGCTGATGACGCGGATGACGCTGATTTTCGTGGACAAGGGAACAGTTCAAGAGACCAGGAGTTGCAACCATGACGCAAGCGGATGAGCCACAACCAACCCCAGCGGAACGGAAAGCTGAGCTTCCACCGCCGGCCGATGTATTGTCACAGACAAGCCATGCCATCGTCGTCGGCGGGCAGACGATCACCTACACGGCTACGGCCGGGCGCATCATCCTGAAGCATGAGGATGAGAAGGAGGGTGAAAAGGCCAAAGCGGCCATCTTCTTCGTGGCCTACACACGCGACCGCGCGCCGGGCGCGACCGAGGCCGAACACCTGGCCGCGCGACCGATCACCTTCTCCTTCAACGGCGGACCGGGGTCGTCCTCGGTCTGGCTCCATTTGGGGCTGCTGGGGCCGCGGCGCGTCGTCCTGGAGGCCGACGGCCGGCCGCTGCCCCCGCCCTATCGCCTGGTGGACAACGATTTCAGCCTGTTGGACAAGACTGACCTCGTCTTCATCGACCCAGTGACGACCGGCTTCAGCCGCGCCGTGCCCGGCGAGCCGGATAAGCAGTTCCACGGCTTCAAGCCCGACATCGAGTCAGTGGGCGACTTCATCCGCCTCTACACCTCGCGCTATCACCGCTGGACATCGCCGCGCTTTCTGATCGGCGAGAGCTATGGCACAACCCGCGCCGCCGGGCTGGCCGGCTACTTGCAGGAGCGGCATGGGTTGTATCTGAACGGCATCATGCTTGTCTCTGTCGTGCTCAACTTCATGACGCTCGACTTCGCGCCGGGGAATGATTTGCCCTATATCTTGTTCCTGCCGACCTACACAGCGACGGCATGGTATCACCGCCGGCT
>NZ_JAYRVJ010000038.1:0-5113 GCF_041918635.1 Promineifilum sp. (SeqCode) | reverse complement strand
GATGACCATACTGCTGATCGTGCCGGCGTCGTTGTAGGCCGGGAAGAAGGCCGAGATGCTGTAGTTATCTTGAGCCATACACACACGATCATACCCGCTTGGGCGTCGCGGGGCTAGGCTAAGAATGGGACGCTGGTGAACACCGATGACGGACGCTATTTCCGCAAATAAGCCACCCAAAGAATCGGCGTGAAATCAGTCCAATCAGCGTGCTATGCTTCCCACCACAGACTATCCAAGATCGGGCAAGGATAGCCCTGGTGGGCGGCGGCCAGCGCGGCTCGTTCGGCGCGGGTGGGCACGTCCAGGCGTCGCAACAGCAGGATTAGCTCGCACAATGACAGACCCATCACCCCCAAATAGCAGCCGTCCAGCCGGGCTACCGGGCTGAACGCCGGGTGCTGAATGGCATAGGCCCCCGCCTTGTCCAGCGGGTCGCCCGTGGCGACGTAGGCATTGATCTCATCCGGTCGGTAGGCGCGCATGGTGACGGCCGCCGTGTGGACGGCGCTCAGCTCGCGCCCTGCTGCCGGCTCGACGACGCACAGCCCCGTGTGCACCTCGTGCGTGCGTCCGGCCAGCGCGCTAAGCATCTGGCGCGCCTCGGCCGCGTCGCGCGGCTTGCCCAGAATCTCGCCGGCCAGGGCTACGGTCGTGTCGGCGGCAATGACCAACCGCCGCCCGTCGTCTCGAAACGCTCCCGGCTCGGTCGTCTGGATCGCCGTCTCGGCGGCGGCCACCAACTCAGCTTTGTGCTGCGCCGTGCGCAGCACGTAGATCGCCGGACCGGCCTCGATGTGCGCCTCCTCATCCGCCCCGGAGATGACGCACTCGTAAGGGTAGCCCAGCAGGCCGAGCAACTCCCGCCGCCGCGGCGACTGGGAGGCCAGGATGAAGCGAATATCGTTCATGGGGAAATAAAGAGACCGGCATACTCTCAGCAGTAGGCCGGTCTCTTCGCCGTCAGTTCGGTTAAAACCGCAGCTTATTTGACCTCGACGACGGCGCCGGCCTCTTCAAGGGCCTTCTTCGCGTCGGCGGCCTGCTCCTTCGTGACGCCTTCCATCAGGACGGCCAGACCCTCGACCGCGTCCTTGGCCTCTTTCAGGCCCAGGTTGGTCAGGGTGCGGACGGCCTTGATGACCTCGATCTTCTTCGGGCCGATGTCCTTCAGCTTGACGGAGAACTCAGTCTGCTCCTCGACCTCTTCGGCCGGAGCCGCGGCCGCGCCGGCCATCATGCCGGGCATCATGCCCATCGCCATCGGCGCGGCGGCGCTGACGCCCCACGCCTCTTCCAGCTTCTTGGTCAACTCGGCGGCCTCCAACAGGGTCAGGCTGCTCAGGTCTTGTACCAACTTATCCAGGTCTGCCATTGTCTTATGTATCTCCTCTGCATGTAGAACAGGTTTCTTACCTGTTTTCTGTCGTCTATTTGGTTCGAACGGGGTTAAGCCCCATGTCACAGGTTAAGAAACCTGTGCCACGAAATAAGTTAGGCCGCGGCCGGTTCGGCGGCGACGTTCTCGTCCTTCTTGGCGTAGGCGTCCAGGACGTTGACGACCTGGCGCACGCCATTGGTGACGGCCGATACGATGCCCTGCGCGGGGGCGCTGATCAGGCCCAGGATTTGGGCGCGCAACTGGTCGAGCGACGGCAGGGTCGCCAGCGCTTCCACCTCGGCCGGGGTCAGCGGCCGGTCGCCGAGCATACCGCCGACGATCTTCAGCTTATCGTTGGCCTTAGCCTGTTCCACCAGAATCTTGGCCAACGCCGGCGCCTCGCCCAGGGCGAAGCTCGTCGCCACCTGCCCGTTCAGCAGGGCGTGGGGCGGCATGCGGTCGATCTCTTCCATCGCGATGCGCAACAGCGTGTTCTTCGTCACGTTGATGCGCCCGTTCGCGTCGCCGAGCTTGATGCGCAGCGCCTCCAGTTCCTTGACGCTCATGCCGCCGTACTGGGTCAGGAAGATGGCCGAGCTTTGCTGGAGCAGTTCCTTGTACTCGCCAACCAGTTCATCCTTGCGTTCTTTCGAGATTGCCAAAAGGTCTCACCTCCTCTAAACGTAAAAGTCCTCATACCGGCCCGGCCGATATGAGGACTCACGTGTCGCCTTGAGGGGCCTGCGCCCGCTCGCGGTTATCGCGTACTTCCCCACCTCGGCCGGCGCTCATTAAGGGCGCTTTTTCACGCCCACCGGCTGTCTCTGGTAGAGACAACAGATATCAGTATCTTCAGTTGTTACAGAGCCGCTTCCACCGGGTCGAGCTTGATGCCCGGGCCCATCGTGTTCGCCATCGTGACACGCTGAATGTACGTGCCCTTGGCCGCCGCCGGCCGGGCGCGCTTTACCGCGCCCATGAAGGCGTTCAGGTTCTCCATCAGTTGCTCTTCGGTGAAGCTCGCCTTGCCGATCGGCACGTGGATGTTGGAAGTCTTGTCCACGCGGAACTCCACGCGTCCGGCCTTGGCCTCGTCAATGAGGCGCGGCAGATCGGCGCCGGGCGCGACCGTGCCGGCGCGCGGGTTGGGCATCAGACCGCGCGGGCCGAGCACGCGACCCAGACGGCCGACCTTGCCCATCATGGACGGCACAGCGATAGCCACGTCGAAATCGGTCCAGCCTTCCTGGATGCGCTTGATCACTTCATCGTCGGCGATGACGTCAGCCCCGGCCTCGCGGGCGATGTTGGCGTCCTCGCCCTCGGCGAAGACCAGCACGCGCACCGTTTTGCCCAGCCCATTGGGCAGCACGACTACGTCGCGAACCTGCTGGTCAGCGTGACGCGGGTCAACACCCAGGCGCATGTGCACCTCGACCGTCGGGTCGAAGTTCGTCGTGACCGTGCTCTTGATCAGCTTGACGGCCTCGGCGCGGTTGTAGAGCTTGCTGCGGTCGACCTTAGCCGCCGCCTCCTGATACTTGCGTCCTCTCTTTGGCATGATTGCTCCTTGTGGTTTTGGCGAACGACGCTGTGGGTCGTTCTCCCACTTTGTGGTGGTCGGTGGTCAGTAATCAGTTTGTGAACTGGCTACTGACCACTAGCCACTCCCTAGTCAGAAATCGTAATCCCCATACTCCGCGCCGTGCCGGCAATGATAGCCATAGCCGCTTCAACGTCGCGGGCGTTGAGGTCCTTCATCTTCTGCTCGGCGATCTCGCGCAGTTGCTTCTGCGTGATGTTGCCGACCTTGTCGCGGTTGGGAATGGCCGCGCCGCGCGGAATGCCGGCGGCTTTCTTTAGCAGGTCGGCCGCCGGGGGCGTCTTCAGGATGAACGTGAAGCTGCCATCCTGAAAGACCGTCACCTCGACGGGCACGATCTGGCCGACCATGTTGGCCGTGCGCGCGTTGTATTCCTTGCAGAATTGCATCAAGTTCACGCCCTGGGGGCCGAGGGCAGTACCAACGGGCGGCGCGGGGTTGGCCTTGCCACCCTGAACCTGAATCTTGATAATCGCTTTTACTTTCTTTGCCATGCTTGTTGTCTCCCGGAGTCCTAGCGCCCGCGTCCGCAGGCTCCTCCTCTGGTGTAGAGCGATTTGGTAAATCCCTCTAACGATGGCGGAGAGATGCTCTCCACCTAGGTTAAACTTTTTCCACGTGCAGGAAGTCGAGTTCGACCGGCGTCTCGCGGCCGAAGAAGGACACCATAACCCGCACCTTGGCGCGCTCCGCGTCGATCTCCGACACCGTGCCGATGAAATCGGCGAACGGGCCAGTGCCGATGCGCACCTTCTCGCCGATCTGGAAGTCGAACTTGACCTTCGGCGCTTCGGCCTCCATACGGTTCATGATCTTGGCAACTTCGTCGGCCCGCAGGGGGGTCGGAACGTCGCCCATGCCGACAAAGCCGGTGACGCCGGGGGTATTGCGCACGACGTACCAGGAATCCTCGCTCAGGATCATCTGCACCAGGATGTAGCCCGGAAAGACGCGGCGCTCCACCGTACGGCGCTTGCCATCCTTGATCTCGATCTCCTCTTCAGTCGGCACCACCACGTCGAAGATGAAGTCCTGCATGCCCATCGTCTCGATGCGCTGCTCGATACTGTAACGCACCTTGTTCTCGTAGCCCGAGTAGCAGTGGATCACGTACCAGGCGCGGCCGTCCTCGTGCGCGGCTTCGTCCGCGCCGGTGTCCAGCAAGTCATCCAGGTCATCCAGCATTTTCTTGTCGTTGTTCATGGGACAGTACCGCAACACAGGCTAGATAGCCTGTGCCACATTACGCGCCGATGATTCGCTCAATGAGGAAACGAATCGAGTTAGAGAACAGCGCGTCCATGGCCCACAGGAAGACGGCAAAAGCGGCCGTCACGCCCAGGACGATGGCCGTCAGACGCCATGCTTCCTCGCGCGTCGGCCAGGTCACTTTGCGCAGTTCGCCGCGCGTCTCTCGCAAATAACGACCAATCGGGTTCTCTTGTGGAACCGCTGCGGTTTCTTCTTTCTTCGCCACGCTTGCTTGTCCTTCTACGGTAGCCTGGAAAAGGCTGGCCTGTAGGCCAGCCTTTTCGCCAATTGCATACAGGGGGTGCAGGAATCGAACCCGCAGCCTACGGTTTTGGAGACCGTCGCTCTGCCAATTGAGCTAACCCCCTTCACAGTTTTCAGTAGGTCAGTATTCAGTAAACAGTTCGAGTACTGAATACTGACCTACTGAATACTTTCTAACGGGTTTCCCGGTGTAAACGAACCTGCCGGCAACGTGGGCAGAACTTGTTCAGCTCGATCCGGTTTGGGTCGTTGCGCCGGTTCTTCTCAGTAATGTAGTTGCGCTCTTTGCACTCGGTACACGCCAGCGTAATGTGCGTGCGTACGGCTTTCTTTGCCATCAGACCATATCCCAGGGGTTAGGGGCCAGGTTCCAGGGGCCAGGGGAAGAAGACTCTTCCCCAGTCCCTAGTCCCTATCCCCTAGTCCCTACTCTAGACCAGAATCTTGGTAATGACGCCGGCGCCGACGGTCAGCCCGCCCTCGCGAATGGCGAACCGGCCGCCTTCTTCCAAAGCCACCGGCGTGATCAGCTTCACCTTCAGGTTCACGTTGTCCCCGGGCATCACCATCTCCACCCCCTCGGGCAAGGTGATCTCTCCCGTCACGTCCATCGT
>NZ_JAYRVJ010000037.1:0-3250 GCF_041918635.1 Promineifilum sp. (SeqCode) | reverse complement strand
CGCGGCCGGCGCCGCGCCGCCGCTGACGATGCGCGTGGGGATGTATCGCTTCCCGTCGCTGGAGGCCGTGCCCGTCCTCGACGCCGCGGCCAACCCGGTGGGGGATGCTATCGAGGTGGGGGTGGAATAAATGAACCACGGATTCTACGGATTTAACGGATTGCACTGGGTGTTCAATCCGTATCATCCGTTAAATCCGTGAAAATCCGTGGTTCATTCATTACCCCCACATCAGGGCGCAACCGGATGGTCGGGTCGCGGCGGAGGGGAGCGGCGAGGGCGGCGAGGGGCTGGCCCGTCTCGGGGTGGGGCATGTCGGGCAGCAGGTCGGCCACGGGCAGCAGGCAGTGGGCGAAGTGGATCAGGCCGGGGTCGGGCACGTGGCGGGGGCGGCCGTCGGCCGGGGTGTAGTCGAACACAGCGTCGTCGTAGAGGGCGATGTCGGTGTCGATGGGGCGCGGCGCGTACCTGTCGTCTGTGCGCTGGCGGCCCAGCTGCGCCTCCACGCGCCGCAACAGGCCGTCCTTCAACGCCGCGGCGCTCTGGTCGGTGCGCAGCAGGACGGCGGCGTTGAGGAAGGGGGGCTGGCCGGCCGGGCCGACCGGGGCCGTCTCATAGACGGGCGACACGGCCACCACCTCCGCCCCCTCCGCCAGCAGCCGCACGGCCGCGGGCAAGTTGCGCTCCTTGTCAATATTGGAGCCGAGCGTAATGACAACCTGGTGCATGAATCAGTAACCACGGATTTTCACGGATTTAGCGGATAAAAACGGATTGAAACAAGGGATTCAATCCGTATCATCCGTCGAATCCGTGAAAATCCGTGGTTCATTTATTCCAACCCGAAATCCCCCCGGTCGCGCTCGATCTCGACGCCGACGGAGCGGGCGAAACGCACCGCCCCCGGCTTCTCCACGCGCACCAGCACGCGGGCGATGGGGTACTCGGTCAGGATGAGCCGCGCCACCTCCGTCGCCAGCCGCTCCACCAGCAGGTGGGACGACGCCTCGACGTACTCGATGACGCGCTTGCTGATCTCCTTGTAGTTGGCGGCGTACTGGATGTCGTCCGTCTCCGCCGCGCGCCGGATGTCGAAGTAGAGCGTCAGGTTGAGCAGGATGTCCTGCTTCTTCACCCGCTCGTCGGGGTTGATGCCGATGATGCCGCGGAGGAGGAGGTCTTGGATGATGATTTTATCCATGGGTTAGTTGTCAGTTGTTAGTTGTCAGTTGTCGGTTGTCAGTTGTCGGTTGTCAGTTGTTAGTCGTCAGTTGTTAGGACTGACAACTAACAACTAGCAACTGACAACTAATAACTGACAACTCTATTGCGGCTTTCCCCCGACCGTCCCCTCCATGTCGAGCAACTTCGCGAACTCGTCCATGGTGGTGTCGTTGCGGACGCGGACGCGCGTCCACTCGTAGCGGTCGTTGAAGCCGTGCCACGTGCCGCTGGCCGTGGTCACCGCGCCCCAGTAGTCCAGGTCGCGCAACATCTGGATGGTGGCCTCGTCATACGTCCCGCCGGGGTAGCAGAAGTAGCGCGGCCGGTAGCCGGTGTGGGCGGTCAGCGTCTCCTGCGCCCCCAGCACCTGCCAGATCAGCGCGTCGTGGGGCTTGCCGGCCAGGTCAGGGTGATTGCGCGAATGGGACTCCATGCGGTGGCCGGCCCGCGCCATCTCCTCGATCATCGGCCACGTCATGTGCCCCTCGCGCCCCTGGTCGATGAATTCGGTGATGATGAAGAAGGTGCCCCGGTGGCCGAACTCCTGGAGGATGGGGAAGGCGACCTCGTAGTTGTCGAGGTAGCCGTCGTCGAAGGTCAGCACGACGGGTTTCTCCGGCAGTTCGGCGTAGCCGACGATGGCCTGGGTCAGGTCGTCGAGGTCGATGGCCGTGTAGCCGTTCTCGGCCAGATAGGCCATCTGCCGGCGGAACATCTCCGGCGTCACCGACAGGTCAGTGCGGTACACGTCAGCGTCGGCCGGCGGCTCGCTGACGTAGTGGTACATCAGGATGGGCACTTTGAGCGTCCAGCTGTAGACGCCGGAGGGGGTGGGCAGCGGTTCGGCCGGGCCGGCAGCGGGCGCTTCGGGAGCGGCGGGCGGCGGCGCGGCGGCGGGCGCGTTAGCCGTGACCGGCGGCGTGGGCGGGAAGGCGGCGGCGGTGCGGGTAGCCTCGACGGCGGCGGTGGCCGGGGCGGGGGCGTCGCCGGTGGCCGCGGGGGTGGGCGTGGCCGGCTGCAAGAGGGTGGGCGCGGGGCTGGGCAGAGCGGCCGGGCCGAGCGCGGGCTGGCTGCCGGCCTCGGCCACGGGCGGCGGCAGGACGGCCGGCTCGATCTCGGCCGCGCCGCCGCAAGCGCTGAGCAGCGCGGCGGCCAGCAGCAGCGCGGCGGCCAGCAGCGGCAGGCCGAGCCGCCCGATGGCCAACACGGCGCGCGGCCGGCGATAGGTGTCTCGAAAATCCATAGGCTTATCTCAAACAGAACGAGGCCCCAGATTACACAGATTTTCCGGATTGGGCAGTGAAATCTGTGGTATTTCTCATAACTGTAGGGGCAGACCTGCGTGTCTGCCCCAGGGCGCACACGCAGGTGCGCCCCTACCCGCAAGGGTTCGTCAGGCGGGGGCGCATTTGCTATACTGCCGGGCATTCGCGGCCCGGCCGCGGGTAGTTGAACGACAGGGCAGTGCTGCGAACCGCATGAGCAAGAAACCGATTGACGTGAGCGCCGATGAGTCGGCGCTGATCGCCCAGGCCCGGGACGACCAGGAGGCGTTCGGCCAACTCTATGAGCGCTATTCGCAGCGCATCTACCAATATATCTACTACCGCACCGGCAGCGAGGCCGACGCCGAAGACCTGGCGGCCAAGACGTTCATGCGCGCCTGGCAGCACATCGGATCGTACGACGACCGCGGCGTGCCCTTCTCCGCCTGGCTCTACCGCATCGCCCACAACCTCGTCGCCAACTGGCACCGCGACCGCAGCCGGCGCAAGGTCATCTCCCTGGAAGACCTGAGCCGCTGGCAGGTGAATGAGGACGGGCCGGAGGCGTCGGCGCTGCGGGCCGAGGACAAGGCCGCCCTGCTGAGCGCCATCCGGCGGCTGCCCTCCGACCGCCAGGAGCTGCTGGCGCTGAAGTTCGTGGAGCACCTGTCGAACGCGGAGATCGGCGCGGTGATGGAGCGCAGTGAGGGAGCCATCAAGTCGCTCTACCACCGCACGCTGCTGAGCCTGCGCGAGGAGCT
>NZ_JAYRVJ010000036.1:0-2048 GCF_041918635.1 Promineifilum sp. (SeqCode) | reverse complement strand
CGCAGCGCGTCGGCGTCGTTTTCGGCCGTGTAGTCGCTGACGCCGGAGGTGTGGGCGTGCATCTCCGCCCCGCCGAGCGTCTCGTCGTCGCTCTCTTCGCCAATCGCCATCTTGACCAGCGGCGGCCCGCCGAGGTAGACCGCGGCCTGATTGCGCACCATCACCACGTAATCGCTCATGCCGGGGATGTAGGCCCCGCCGGCGGTGGAGGAGCCGAAGACCAGCGCCACCTGGGGGATGCCGGCGGCCGACAGGCGGGCCTGGTTGGCGAAGGTGCGCCCGCCGAGGATGAAAACTTCGTCCTGGTAGAGCAGGTTCGCCCCGGCCGACTCGACCAGCGAGATGCAGGGCAGCCGGTTCTCGAAGGCGATCTGCTGGGCGCGCAGCGATTTCTGGAGGGTCATCGGGTAGACCGCGCCGCCCTTGACCGTGGCGTCGTTGGCGAAGATGAGGCACTCGACGCCGCTGACGACGCCGATGCCGACGATCTGCGACGCGGCCGGGGATTCGTTGTTGTACATGCTGTAGGCGGCCAGCGGCGAGAGTTCGAGGAAGGGCGTGCCGGGGTCGAGCAGCAGTTCCACCCGCTCGCGGGGCAGCAGCTTGCCCGCCTCGCGGAACTTGCGCGCCCCCCGCTCCCCGCCGCCGGCGCGGGCCCAGGTTTGGCGCTCGTTGAGTTCGTCGACCAGGGCCAGCATAGCGGCGCGGTTGGCGGCATAGTCCCCAGAACGCGCGTAAACCAAGGATTTGATAGTCTCAACCATATGAAGGGTGAGTAATTAACCGATTTCGCGATCCGCTATTCTTCGTACCACTTGAACATCCCACTTTTCCTGTTGACTCCCAATCAAGACAACTCGACAAGTATCTCCGGATGCTGTTCCGCAATGCGTAGGAGAGAACGGGCTGGCCCACTTGGTGTCCGTCGTCCCTGTTCCCAATCTTGCACCGTCCGCACACTAACGCCCATTAGACCTGCAAACGCCGCCTGTGATAGGCCCATGCGTAGTCTTATTTCCTCTGGTGGAGCCGGTTCTCTCAATTCGCGGGTTCTTAGGCCCTTGATCTCGCCGCGCTTGAATGCCTTGATCTCTCGAATGCCTTCCAGAATTTCAAGTCCAATGTCACGTTCAGTCACGATTGATTTCCTCCGCAATGCGCCTAAGAATATGTGCCGGGATAGTCTCGCGCTGGCTTTTGCTATAGATAGTCAGCATCCAGATTTCACTAGCCGACACTCGCCAGTAGTAGATCACGCGAAAACCACCTCGTTTCCCCCTGCCTGTCGCGGCTCAACGTAGCTTCCTGACGCCACCGGTGCCAGGGACTACTTGCCCGGCATCGGGTCGTTCCATCAGGAGCAGTTGCAGCCCCAGGTACTCGTCGTCGGTGAGATAGTCGCCTACTTGGCGGGTAAAAGTGGTTGTTTCGATGAAGACCACAGTGTCGCCTCTATATTACTATACGGCTTTGCCGTATAATTGTCAATGGCTCGAATCGGAAGAAAATATAGACTCGACAGTTTAGCTCTTCCAATCTGTGGAGTCTGTGTTTTTTCTCCTTTTCGGTAGCTGCAACATCTCCCGCGCCTCGGCCACCGACGCCACCTCTCCCCCCACCAACCGCACCAGCTCGGCCGCCTTCGCTACCAACTCTCCGTTCGACCGCGCCAATTGGCCGGGCGCAACGTAGAGATTGTCCTCCAGCCCCACGCGCACGTTGCCGCCCAGGGTGATGGCCGCGGCTACCAGCGACCACTGCCGCGCGCCGATGCCGATCACCTGCCAGTGTGACCCGGCCGGCAATGTGTCCACCTGCTGCACGAGGTGCTTCGTCGTGCCGGGGATGCCGCCCAGCACGCCCATGATCAGGCTGAACTGGTAGGGCGGGCGCAGCAGACCCATGTCGATCAGCGGTGTGGCATTGTGGATGTGGCCGGTGTCGAAGCACTCCATCTCCGGTCGCGTGCCGGCGTCGGTCATCGCCTCCAGGAAGTAGATGATGTCGCCGAACGGGTTGGCGAAGACGTGGTCGTGGTAGAACGCCTT
>NZ_JAYRVJ010000035.1:0-2561 GCF_041918635.1 Promineifilum sp. (SeqCode) | reverse complement strand
TCGCGTCGTGCCGGCCCGGGCGCCCGACCCGACGACGCCACCGCAGTTCCTGAAGCTGCCAACCATCGCGCCCCTCCCGGCGGCGACGGTAACACGGCCACTGGCCCTGTTAGAGCATATGTCAGCGCACTTTGACGACGCTCCGGCCGAGGCATTGCTCGGTATGGTTCACTTCGACAACAACGGTGTCGGCCATGCGATGCCGAAGATGTGGATGGAACCTGTCACTGAAAACCCGGCGGTCGGCGCGACCGAGGTATGGGAGTTCTACAACGGCACGGCCGACGCCCACCCCATGCACGTCCACGAGGTGCTGTTTCAACTGGTGAACCGCCAGAATGTCATCGTGGACGAGGCTGGAATGCACCCCACGTTCCAGGTCGATGCAAATTCCCCGCCAACCGGACCGGAGCCTTGGGAGAACGGCTGGAAGGATACGGTTATTGCCTACCCCGGCCAGGTGACCCGCGTGAAGATGAAGTTCGAGGTCGCCGGGCAATATGTCTGGCATTGCCACATTGTTGAGCACGAGGACAATGAGATGATGCGGCCGTACCGCGTTGGCCCAGCGCAGCCCGGCCAGCCGATGCCGCCTACGATACCCTAACCGTGGATAACGGCAGGTGGCAGGTAGCACGTAGCGACCTGCCACCATTGGCCGCATTGGACAGCTAGTTATACCCCGTGCTGAAGATGTCGATCATCAGCTTCGGGTCGCCCAGCGGGTAGAGGATGGGGCAGGTCGCGCCGCTGGCAATGTATTCACGCACCTTGGCCTTGACCTCGTCTGGCGAGCCGCTGGCCGTGCACATCTGTACCACGTCGTCGGGCACAAGGTGCATGGCCCCCTCGATCTCCTCCTCCGTGGCCGGCCAGGTAAGCACCTGGTGGATTTCGTCCAGCAACTCCTGGCTGACGCCGCTGGCCTTCATCAGGTGCGGCTGCTGGCCCAGATATTGCGTCATCATCTTGCGAGCCATGTCCAGGGCGTGCTTGCGGTCGTTGTCCACCGAGCAGATGACCAGCTGCGGCCGGTCGATATCGTCGATATGGCGCCCCGCCTTCTTGGCCCCCGCCTCCAGTGCGTCCATCGCCTCAGCGTTGTACCTGGGGTTGACCAGGTAGTTGAGACACACGCCATCGGCAATCTCCCCGGCCATCTCCATCATCTTCATGCCCGTCGCGCCGATGTAGATGGGCACGTTGCGCGGCTCCACCCGGCCGTGCACCACGTCGAGCTGGATGCCGTCCACGTGGTGGAACTCACCGTGGAAGGTGACGTTCTCCATGGCCAGCAGCCGGCGCAGCACCTCGACCGTCTCGCGCATCGCCAGCAGCGGCTTGCGCCGGTCAATGCCGACCTTCTTCGCCAGCGGGTCCCACCACGCGCCGATGCCGCAGATGACGCGGTTGGGGGCCAGGTCGTCCAGCGTCAGGAAGGTGGCCGCCAGCAGGCCGATGTTGCGCGTCCAGTTGTTGATGACGCCGCTGGCGACCTTGATGTGGTCGGTGACGGCGGCGAAGGCGGCCATCGGCACGATGGCGTCGCGCACCAGCCGGCTCTCCGCCTGCCAGACGGCCTCGAAGCCTTTGGCCTCGGCGTACCGGGCCAGTTCCATGCCCTCCTGCAATGAGTGGGCGTCCTGAAGATAAAGGGCTACGCGATCCATGGGACTCTCCTTGTAACGATGAATGACAGACGAAGGGCAGGGGTGCGGGGGAGCAGGGGTGCGGGGGAGAGCCCGTCACCCTGCGGCCTACCGTCTTTTGCCCTGCCATATCTTGGCAACGACTAACGATCAACCACTCCCCTGCTCCCCTGCTCCCCCGCTCCCCTGCTCTCTACCCGCCTACACCAAATACCCGCTATACACCAACCAATCACTCTCCGTATCCAGGTCGAAGCGCAAGCCGGGAGCGTGGATGACGTGGACGGCGCGGCCGCGCGCCGCGGCCTCGGCCAGGTGGGCGCGGAAGCTGCCGGGGCCATAGTGGAAGGTGAAGCCGCCGGGTGGGGCCAGCAGCAGGGCGTTCGTGCCCTCCTCCGCCTCGTCGCCGGTCAGGGCGATCAGCGGGTGGTGGTCGGTGGTCAGGGGGTGAAGCATCTGCTCGATGTCTTCGACGCGGGCGAAGGGCAGGTCGGCGGGCAGGATGAGGACAGCCGTCGCGCCCTCTGCCGCGGCCATCGCCACGCCGCGGGCCACGGCGGCGTTCAGCCCGGCCGGCGCGGCCTCGACCAGGACGCTCGCCCCCCGCTCGCGGGCCAGCGCCGTCACCGCCGGGTCGCCGGTAACGACCAGGACGTGATCGACCGACGGCGCGGCGTCCAGCGCGGCCAGCAGGTTATCCAAGAAGCGGTAGATCAGCCCGGCGCGCTCCTCAGCCGAAAGCAGGTGCTCCAGCCGGCGCTTGCTCTGGTAGAGGGGCTTGACGGGGATGATGGCGTGAGTGGTCATGCGTGGCGCATTATATCCGAAGTAAAGTGGATGGGCGCAATTAGCGGCCCTATGCAGGCTAAATGAGCAGAACGATCCTTTAATGTGAAGGACAGGAGCATTAGT
>NZ_JAYRVJ010000034.1:0-2306 GCF_041918635.1 Promineifilum sp. (SeqCode) | reverse complement strand
TCCATCGGCTCCGTCTGCGCCCGGCTGCTGGCCCAGGCCATCTACAACGTCGTGCTGGTGTCGATCGAGCCGGAGCGGCTGATCGAGCTTAAGCGCACCATCCAGGAGGAGACGCCCGGCGCGACGGTCGCCATCGCCACGCGGGCCGATGAGTACCTGGGCGACTGTGACCTGATCGTCACGGCCACCTCGGCCTTCGGCCAGCGCATCGTGGACATCACCAAGTGCAAGCCGGGCGCGGTCATCTGCGACGTGGCCCGGCCGCCCGACATCAGCCAGGAAGAGGCGGCGCTGCGGCCTGACGTGCTGGTGATCGAGAGCGGCGAGGTACTCATCCCCGGCAACATCGACTTCGGCTACGACATCGGCCTGCCGCCGAAGACGGCCTACGCCTGCCTGGCCGAGACGGCGCTGCTGGCGATGGAGGGGCGCTTCGAGGATTACACGTTGGGCCGGAACATCAGCATGGAGCGCGTGAAGGAGATCTACCGGCTGTTCAAGAAGCACGAGTTCCGCATCGCCGGGCTGCGCTCCCACGACGAGTTCGTGACCGACGAGATGGTGGCCGAGAAGCGCGCGCTGGCCGACCAGCTCCGGGCCGATCCGGCGCTGTTCGCCCGCACTCAGGAGACGGCCGCGGCCACGCTGGCGACCATCCCCGTCTCGGCCAAGGGCGTGAAGGCCAAGCGCGGGCGCGGGGCGCTGCCGTGGATGGGGGCGGCCGGCGCGGCGGTGGCCGGCGCGGGGGCGCTGCTCCTCTATCGCCGCCGCAAGTAGGGGCGGGTTTGAAACCCGCCCCTACCATACGGTCCTGGAAACCCGGTTTCTCAGAAGAAACCGGGTTTCTATTTGGTGAATTTTTCACGCCTATTTGACGTTACCTCTCTCTGCTCTGTGGCAATATACCCATATGAGGGTCGTCTGGGTAGCGCCGCCGGCCCTTGCTTGCTTCTCGGCAGCCGGCCAGACCGACGCGCCCCAAGCGACGCCGCAACACCACGCCGGACGCGCCTTCCCGCGCCCCGGTCCATACCCGTGGAGGGGTTCTTGACCACTATCACCACCTTTGTCGAACGTTTGAATATCCGCCGGGCGGCGCGGTTGAAGATCGCGCTGCCGCTGGCGCTGCTGGCTGGCTTCCTGGTGTTGCTGGGGCGCGCCGCCGCCCAGGACGAGCCGCCCGTCCCCACGTTCACCATTGAGAACGTGGTCGTCGACCAGAACGTCACCATCCTGGCCCAGAACTTCCCCGCCTGGCAGGATTTTGTGGTCACGATGGGGCCAATCGGCACGCTGGGCATCGATGGCACGCCGGTCGCCATCACCAACTCCGGGATGCTCGGCTCCTTCTCGGCCACCTACCCCATCCCTGCCACGCTGGCCGGCGCGCGCCAGATCGCCATCCGCTTCGAAAGCCCCCAGGGCTACTACAGCTACAACTGGTTCTGGAACAACCTGACCGGGCCTGCGCCAACGCTCATCCCGACCTTCGCCATCGAGTCGGTCGTGGTCAACGAGTCGGTCACCATCCGCACCCGCGACTTCCCGGCCGGCCGCACCTTCATGGTGACGATGGGCCACATGGGCACGCTGGGCATCAACGGCACGCCGGTCGGCGCGCTCGACTCCGGCAGCGGCGGCGCGCTGACGGCTACTTTCCTCATCCCCGACGAGCTAAAGGGGCTGGAGCGCATCGCCATCCGCACCGAGGCCGCGCCGTTCTACAGCTACAACTGGTTCGACAACGCCCCGCGGGAGCCGCTGGCCCAGACGCCGACCTTCGCCATCTGCGGCGTGGCCCGCGACGAGGCCGTGGTCATCCGCACCGATCCCTCCTTCCCGCCCAACCGCGACTTCACGGTGATGATGAACCACATGGGCACGCTGGGGACAGAGGGGCAGGTCGTCGGCTCGTTCAACAGCGGGCCGAGTGGTGTGGGTGTTGGCGTGTTCCCCATCCCGGCCGCCCTGCGCGGCCTGGACCGGATCGCCATCCGCGCCGAGCAGTCGGGAGGGCCGTTCTTCAGCTACAACTACTTCGAGAACCAGACGGCGGTTTATTGTCAGCCGTAGAAAGCGCGGGGGTGCAGGGGAGCGGGGGAGCAGGGGAGCAGAGGAGTATTTCTCTCCTGCGCTCCTGCGCTCCTGCGCCCCCGCTCCCCTGATCCCCCGCCCCCCTGCTCTGCTCACGCCTCCAACACCACCACCCCCCGCTCCCCGGCGACAATGGCCTCCGTCGCCAGGCCGAGGAAGAGGCCGTGCTCCACAACGCCGGGCTGGGCGCGGATGAGTTGAGCCATGCCGCG
>NZ_JAYRVJ010000033.1:0-3720 GCF_041918635.1 Promineifilum sp. (SeqCode) | reverse complement strand
TCCTGGGCTGGGTTCATTGGGTCGAGCCCTACGCTATCTCTTGAAATACCCGCGCCTGACGGTGGGCGCGACGCTGGCGCTGATCATCGCCACGGCCGCGCAACTGGTCGTGCCCCAGTTGGTGCAGCAGATCATCGACACTATTGTCACCAATGCCACCAACCAGGGCATCCTCAATTTGCCGGCCAACATCCAGGCTATCGCCGCGCAGCAACTTGGTCTCGACCTGACCGCGGCCCAGGCCGAACTGGACGGCGCATCCCGCACCCTGATCACGGTCACGCTGATCATCATCCTCTTCGCCGTGGCCCGCGGCGTGTTCGCCTTCGGCCAGAACTTCATGTCACAGGCGTTGTCGGAGAACATCGCCTTCGACCTGCGCAACGATCTGTTTGCCAAGATTCAGCGCCTCAGCTTCAGCTATCACGACCGCAACCGCACCGGCCAACTGATGGTGCGCGCGACCGACGACGTGGAGCGGCTGCGCGTCTTCATCGGCCAGGGTCTGCTGATGGCGCTGCAAGCGCTCATCCTCCTGGGCGGCACACTGATCATCCTGCTGGCAACGAACTTCCGGCTGACGCTGGTCGTCCTGCCGGTGCTGCCGTTGGCCCTGATCCTGTTCATGGGCTTTGGGGCCATCGCTCAGCCGCTATTCGTCGAGGTGCAGAAGCGACTAGGGCGCGTCAACACCACGCTCCAGGAGAACCTGGCCGGGCTGAAGGTCGTGAAGGCGTTCACCAGCGAGCGGCGCGAGGAACAGCGCTTCCACGACAGCATCGATTCCCTCCTCCAGCAGCGCATCAAGATCAGCCGCATCTTCTCTTTCCTGTTTCCGTTCATCTTCCTGATCGCCAACCTGGGCCAGGCAGCCGTGCTCTACTTCGGCGGCCGGCAGATCATCGATGGCACGCTGACGCTAGGCGAGTGGCAGAAGTTTAGCCTCTATCTCGTCTACGTCTTCATCCCGATGGGCCAGCTCGGCTTCATCATCTCCCTGATGGCCCAGGCCGGCGCCAGCGCCGAGCGCATCTTCGAGATTCTGGACACCAAGAACGACGTGGAGAACAAACCGGGCGCGGCGGATTTGGGCGAGGTGGACGGCCGGGTCGAGTTCCGCGACGTCACCTTCCGCTACTTCGCCGGCAGCGAGCCGGTGTTGAGCAACATCAGCTTTGTGGCCGAGCCGGGCCAAACGGTGGCCCTGCTGGGCGCGACGGGCAGCGGCAAGAGCAGCATCATCAATCTCATCCCGCGCTTCTATGACGTAAGCGACGGGCAGGTGCTCATCGACGGCCGCGACGTGCGCGACGTGACGTTGGAGAGCCTGCGCCTGCACATCGGCATCGTTCTACAAGAGACGGTACTGTTCAGCGGCACGATCCGCGAGAATATCGCCTTTGGCCGGCCAGACGCGACGGACGAAGAAGTGATCGCCGCGGCCCAGGCCGCCGCCGCCCATGACTTCATCACCGGTTTCCCCCAGGGCTACGACACGCCGGTCGGCGAGCGCGGCGCGACGCTGAGCGGCGGCCAGAAACAGCGTGTGGCCATCGCCCGCGCCCTGCTGCTCGACCCGCACATTCTCATCCTGGACGACAGCACCAGCAGCGTGGACTTGAACACGGAGTATGAGATTCAGAAGGCGCTCGACCGGTTGATGGAAGGACGCACCAGCTTCGTCATCGCCCAGCGCATCAGCACGGTGCTGAACGCCGACCAGATTCTCGTGCTGGAAAAGGGGCGTGTTGTCGCCCGCGGCACGCATGAAGAACTGATGGAAGACAGCGAGATCTACGCCGACATTTACCACTCGCAGTTGGCGGATGACGTGCAGGTAGGGACTAGGGGTTAGGGCCCAGGGAAGAGCGCTCTTCCCCTGACCCATGGAACCTAATCGCTTATTCACTGCGGAGAAAAGCAATCATGATGGATCACGGAGCCCGCTCCCTGGGCATGGAAACGAGCAAGGCGCGCAGCGTTAGCGGCACGCTCGGCCGGCTGTGGCATTACTTCCGCCACTACGGCTGGGTACTGCTCATCGTTGCCCTGCTCATTGTCAGCAGCACGTACATGCAGGTGCTCATCCCCGACCTGACCGGTCAGACGGTAGACTGTTACCTGACCCCATTCACTGCCCGCGCGGCCATCGCGGAAGGAGGCTTGGCCGGGGCGCTTTCGCAGTTCGCGGCCGGCAGCACCGAAGAGGCGACCAGCAATTGCTGGTACACCACACCCGACCCGGAGGCGACGGCAGCGGACACTATCGCCGGTCTGGGCCGGCTCATCTTGCTCATCGTCGGTCTCTACGTCGGCAGCGCCATCTTCAGCGGTCTGCTGTTTTACCTGATGAGCTGGTCGGGTTACCGCGTGCTGCGCGACTTGCAGGCCGACGTTTTCGCCCACATTCACCACCTCTCGCTGGGCTACTTCACCAAGCACGAGGCGGGCGACGTGATGAGCCGCTTCACCAACGACAGCGATACGCTCCAGCAGGTCATCGGTTTTGGCCTCGTCTCGGTGTTGCAAGGGACGCTGCTCATCGTCTGGACGATCTGGGTTATGTTCCGGCTCGACGCCCCCTTTGCCCTCATCAGCCTGGTGACGCTGCCACTCATGTTCATCGCCACCCGCTGGTTCTCCGGCCAGGCGCGCAAGGCTTTTCGCAAGGCGCGCATGCAGATTGGCAACGTCAACGCTGATTTGCAGGAGAGCATCTCAGCCGTGCGCGAGGTGCAGGCATTCAGCCGCGAAGACGAGAACATCGAGCAGTTCCGCACCAGCAATGCCGCCAACCGCGACGCCAACATCCGCGCCCAGGCTTATACCGGCGCGTTGGCCCCGATGCTGGAAGCGCTCAGCTACGTCAGCCTGGCCGTTGTGGCCGGCGTGGGCGGCCTGATGATGCTAAACAGCCAGGGATTCCTCGGCTCTACGGTCTCGGTCGGCCTCATCATCACCTTCATCGGCTACACCCAGCAGTTCAACCGGCCGGTGCAGCAGATCGCCACGCTGTGGGCCACCATCCAGAGCGCCATTGCCGGGGCGGAGCGCATCTTTGGCCTGCTCGATGAGCCGGTGGAGATCGTGGATCGGCCCGGCGCGATCGAGATGCCGCCCATCGCCGGCCACGTGGAGTACCACGACGTGTGGGCCGAGTACAATCCCGGCGAGCCGGTGCTGCGCGGCGTCAACATCGACGCCCAACCGGGCCAGACCATCGCCATCGTCGGCCCCACCGGCGCGGGCAAGACGACCATCATTAACTTGCTGCCGCGTTTCTGGGATGTGGGCGTTACGGATCACGCCGATGGCCAGGAACGCGTCAACGGCAAAGCCGCCCCGGGCGGCCGGATCACCATCGACGGCCACGACCTGCGCGACGTGACGCAGCAAAGTCTGCGCCGCCAGATCGGCATTGTCCTGCAAGACTCCTTCCTGTTCAGCGACACCGTTACCAACAACATCCGCTATGGCCGGCCGGAGGCGACGGACGAGCAAGTCATGGCCGCGGCGCGGTTGGCCCACGCCGACGAGTTCATCCAGCGGTTGCCCGATGGCTACGCCACCGTCCTGGGCGAGCGCGGCGCGGGGCTGAGCCAGGGCCAACGACAGTTGTTGTCGATTGCCCGCGTGGCCCTCATCGACCCGCGCATCCTCATCCTGGACGAGGCCACCAGCAGCGTGGACACGCGCACTGAGCGGGAGATACAGAAGGCG
>NZ_JAYRVJ010000032.1:0-2789 GCF_041918635.1 Promineifilum sp. (SeqCode) | reverse complement strand
CAACAAGGCAATGCGGGCCGACCGGTTGGGGTCATACTCGATAGACGCCACGCGACCAGGAATATTGGCCTTGTCGCGCTTGAAGTCGATGTCGCGATAGAGCCGCTTGCTGCCGCCGCCGCGATGGCGCACGGTCACCTTACCGCGCATATTCCGGCCGGCCTGCTTGCGCAGGCCGCGCACCAGGCTCTTTTCCGGCTTGGAGCGCGTGATCTCCTCAAACGAGAAGCCGCTCATGTCGCGCCGTCCGGGCGATGTGGGCTTGAATACTTTAACAGGCATGGTTTAACTCCAATTAGGAATTAAGAATGAAGACATGTGTCCACAATTCGCGCTTCATAATTCATAATTCGTAATTCATAATTGCTTAGACGCCCTCGAACAGGTCGATGCGGCCGCCGGGTTGCAGGGTCACGATCGCCTTCTTCCAGCTAACCTTACGAATGGTCAAGCGCCGCATGCGGCGGGCGCGCTTGGCCGGCATGTTGGCAATGCGAACCTTGGCGACGCGCACGTTGGGCCAGGCAAGCTCGACGGCCTGCTTGACCTGCATCTTGTTGGCGCGGGAATGAACCACGAACGTATATTGATTGTTTTCGTCGGCCAGGAAGTTGCTCTTCTCAGTCACTACCGGCCGGCGGATAATGTCTCGCCAGTGCATCTTAGCCCTCCGCCTCCACGTCTTCGCCCTCGACCCACTCGTCGCCGCCATCCATGTCCAGGAAGCCGGCCACCACATCGAGCGACGCCAACGGCATGACGATCTTGCTGTAGCCCAACAAGTCGCGGATGTTCAGGTAATTGGCCCGCAGCGCCTTCACGTCGGGCAGGTTGCGCGCCGACTTCTCGACCGTCTCATTGCGCTCCGGCAACAACAGCAGGACGCTCTCGCCCCCGGTCAGTGTCTTCATCAGCGACGCCACAACCCTGGTCTTCGGCTCGTCCAGGCTGATCTGGTCGAGCAGGACAATATCGCCCTGACCGGCCTTCACCGACAGCGCGGAGCACAAGGCGGCGCGGCGCATCTTGCGCGGCATCTGCTTCGTGTACTTGCGAGGCACAGGGCCGTGGGCCTTGCCGCCGCCGACAAAGATGGGGGCCTTGCGGCTGCCATGGCGCGCCCGGCCGGTGCCCTTCTGGCGGTAGATCTTGGCCGTCGAGCGGTTGACCTCGGAACGGTTCTTGGCCTTGTGCGTGCCCTGCCGCGCGTTCGCCAGCTGGCGCACCAGCGCCTGGTGCATCAGCGTGCGGTTGATATTCGCTTCAAAGATGCTGGCCGGCAGTTCGCGGGTGCTCACCTGCGCGCCGGTCATGTCGTAGACTGGAAGTTCCATGATACTCTCCCAGGGGTTAGGAGTTAGAGGTTAGCGCCAGGGAAGAACGTCTTTCCCTAGTCCCTAGTCCCTAGTCCCTAGTCCCTATCTTCATCCCTTGGCCGCGTCGCGGATGATGACCAGCCCGCCCTTGGCCCCAGGAACGGCGCCCTTGATGGCGATCAGGTTGCGCTCGGCATCGACCCGGACAACTTCCAGGTTCTGGGCCGTCTGGCGCTCGTTGCCCATGCGGCCGGCCATGCGCTTGCCCTTTGGCACACGCGACATCTCGGTGGCCGAGCCGATGGAACCGGGGGCGCGCCAGCGGTCTGATTGACCGTGGGTTTTCACGCCGCCGGCGAACTTGTGACGCTTCACGTTGCCCGCGAAACCGCGCCCCTTCGTCTTGCCGACCACGTCCACCTTCTCGCCGATCTCGAACTGCGCCACAGTCAGTTGTTGGCCGACCTGGTAATCGCCGGCGCTGTTCGTGCGAAACTCGCGCAGGTGCTTGACAGCAGGGATACCCTTGCTCTTGCGCCGTCCGCCCTTCTTCTCGCCCGACTTGCGCGCGCCGACGCCCAGATGGCCCTGTTCGCCTCCGCTCAGCCGCTTGGGCGTTACCTCGCCGTAGCCGACCTGAATCGCGCTGTAGCCATCGTTGTGCTCATCTTTGACCTGCGTCACGTAGCACGGCCCAGCCTGGATGATCGTCACCGGCGTCACGACGCCGGACTCATCAAAGACCTGCGTCATGCCAATTTTCTTGCCAATTAAACCTTTCACGGTTCACCTCAAAGAAGAATCCACAGATTTCACAGATTACGCAGATTAGTGCCTGGTCGTTGGTCGTCGATCACAATGACGATGAATCAACCATCCAGTCTGTGAATCACCTCTTCTTTAATTTACAGAGAAATCTCAATGTCCACGCCAGCGGGCAGGTTTAACCGCATGAGCGTATCGATTGTCTTCGAGTCCGGGTTGATCACGTCGATCAGCCGCTTATGAGTCCGAATCTCAAAATGTTCTTGCGAGTCCTTATCAATAAATGGACTGCGGCGCACCGTAAACCGCTCCAGGCGGGTCGGCAACGGCACCGGGCCAATAACGCGCGCGCCGGTTCGCTCGGCCGTGCCCACAATGCGCTTGGCCGACTGGTCCAAAACACGATGATCATATGCCTTCAGGCGGATACGGATCCTTTGCTTCGACATGTTTCCTCTGCTAGGTTCCAGGTTCCAGGTAGGGGCGGGTTTCAAACCCACCTCTACCTGGAACCTGGCCCCTGATTTAGACCAGAATCTTGGTAATGACGCCGGCGCCGACGGTCAACCCGCCCTCGCGAATGGCGAACCGGCCGCCTTCTTCCAAAGCCACCGGCGTGATCAGCTTCACCTTCAGGTTCACGTTGTCCCCGGGCATCACCATCTCCACCCCCTCGGGCAAGGTGATCTCTCCCGTCACGTCCATCGT
>NZ_JAYRVJ010000031.1:0-1937 GCF_041918635.1 Promineifilum sp. (SeqCode) | reverse complement strand
GCGCTGCGCTTCTGGCCGGTGCTGCTCATCTTCCTCGGCCTGAACGTGCTGGTCGTGCAGGCGCGCCCGCCGCTGGGCACGACGTTGAGCTTCCTGCTGGCGCTGGCGGCGGCGGCCGTCTTCGGCTACCTGCTGCTGCAGGGCGCGCCGGAGCGGGCGCTGGGCCGGCTGGGGCTGGACGCCAGCGCCCCCGACCTGCGCCAGCAGACCTTCGACGTGGGCCTGGACGGGGCCACGTCGGCCAGCATTGATCTGAACCTCGGCCGCTTCCCCACCGACATCGCCCCCCTGGCCGCCGGCGATGACCGGCTCATGGCCGGCGTGATCGCGACCTACGGCAATGTGGACGTGCAGCCGCGCCGCGACGCAGCCGGCCGCGTCGCGGTCGAGTTCGGCGAGGAGGGCGGCGGCGCGTGGTTCCTCGACCCGCGCACCTGGATCGATCAGAGCGGCCAGTGGACGATCGGCCTCAACCCCGACGTGCCCACCGACCTGCGCGTGGACGCCGGCAACGCCGCGGCCACGGCGGCGCTGGAGGCGTTGACGCTGACCAGCCTGACGCTGGACGCGGGCAACGGCGGCGTGACGGCCGCTCTGCCGCCCGGCGACTACGACATTGCGCTTGACGGCGGCAATGGCAGTCTGACGGTGACGCTGCCCGATGACGGCGTGCAGGAACTGCGGCTGGACGGCGGCAACGGCGGGGTGACGCTGCTGCTGCCGGAGGGCGTGGCCGCGCGCATCGAGTACAACGAGGGCAACGGCAACGTCAACGTAGACGACCGCTTCGAGCGCGTCAGCGGCGACGGCGACGAAGGGGTCTACGAGACGGCCGGCTACGACGCGGCCGCCGGCCGCATCCTGATGCACATCGACACCGGCAACGGCCGCGCCACCGTCACCGCGCCGTGAATCATCGGTAAAACGTCAGCCGCGCGTGTGGCATCCGAAGGCGGTGGCTGATACACTTCCGCCGGAAGACCAGACAGGTTTTCCGTAATCTGTCCGGTTTATAATACGAGTATGGAAGATTCAACAACTGTCGAATTTCAGGATAGCACCCGCCCGCTGGGCGAGACACTGCAAGGGCTGGCCCGGTCGATTACCGGCGAGTACGTCACCGTGCGCGAACTGCTGGCGATGGTCGGCGAGCAGGGCTTGCTACTGGCGCTGATGTTCCTGACCATCCCCTTCCTCGTGCCCATCTCCATCCCCGGTGTCAGCACCGTCTTCGGGCTGGTCGCCATCCTCATCTCGTTGGGCGTCACCTTCAACCGCGTGCCCTGGCTGCCCGACCGGCTGCTCGACCGGCCGCTGGGGGCGCAGAAGCTGGCCCAGGCCATCGAGCGCGGGGCGACGATGTTCGGCCGGGTGGACAAGTTCAGCCACCCGCGCCTGGCCCGGCTGACCCAGACGGCGGCCATGAACCGGCTGGCCGGGCTGGGGCTGCTGCTGGGCAGCGTGCTGCTCATCTTCCCGCTGGGCCTCGTGCCCTTCTCCAACACCCTGCCCGCCTGGGGCATCCTGCTGCTGGCCGCGGGCATCTTGCAGCGCGACGGGCTGCTCATCCTGCTCGGCTACCTCTTCCTGCTGGCGACGATCATCTACTTCGCCGTCCTGGCCGGCATTGCCATCGCCACGGGGCAGGGGATTATGGGGCTGTTTGGGAGATGAATTAACCACGGATTGGACGGATATAACGGATTGAACCCTAAGGTTCAATCCGTTTTTTTATCCGTACAATCCGTGAGAATCCGTGTTTAAACAATTGGTTATTGTGTTCCAATCGGGTGCGTATTATAATGTAGACAGAGGTGATCTGGCCTGCTATCGAAGTCACCTCCCGCTTGATTGCGCCGGCTTGGAGGCCCGCCCCCAACCAAGTGGAGGAGTATCATGTCTCCCAGATTGCGCATTGTCTTTTGGATTCACGCCAT
>NZ_JAYRVJ010000030.1:0-5885 GCF_041918635.1 Promineifilum sp. (SeqCode) | reverse complement strand
TGCTCGTCGCCGCCCAGGAGGATTACGCCGACTACCCCGGCCTGGAAGAGCAACTGGAGATCGCCCGCGACGGCATCGCCGCGCTGGAGGCGACCAAGCTGACCAACCAGATGACCGAGGCCGACCGGCTGCGGCGCAAGGACGATTACGCCGGGGCGATCGCGCTGCTGAAAGAGGCTCGCGCCGCCGCCATCACCGCCGTGCCCCATCCCAAGCCCGGCTCCCCCTTGCAAGAACGCCTCGACGATCTGGCGCGCCTCATCGACGACATTGTCGCCGCCGAGGAGCGCTACAATCGGATGCTGGAGCAACTGGACGCGGTCGCCCGGCTCATGGACGACTATGAGCGCGACAAGACCCCCCAATCGCTGCAGAAAGCGCGGGGCATGATGGCCACCCTCAGCGAGGATGAGCAGAAGCACCCCAAGACGCTCGAGCAACTCGTTCGCCTTAGCCAGCTTCAGACAGTGGATGAGAACTGGGAACAGGGGTTGAGCGCCTATCGCCGCGGCCAGTGGGACAACGCCATCAAGTTGCTCGAGCGGGTCGCGAAGGCCGAGGCGCAGCAGAGCCAGGAAGCGGGCAAGCTGGTCAAGCGCGCCAACGCCGCGGGCGACGTACTGAGCGCCCAGCAAGCCGAGGAAGAAGGGCGCTACGCGGACGCCCTGAACATCTATAAAGACGCCGAGGAGACCTTCACCCAGCAGGAAAGCGACCTGCGCACGGCCGAGTTCGACGCGAAGGCCCGCGACGGCCGGGCGCGCATGGAACTGAAGACCACCAACGACGCTGAGGCGCGTCGCGTGCTGACCGACGCCGAGCGCCGGTTGACGGCGGCCAACAAACGCGCCGCTGACCGCCGCGGCGTGGGCGATAAGGTTCAGCCTATCGCCGACTTCGCCACCATCGTCGACCAACTGGCCGTCGCCCTGGCGCTCGACTCGACGCTCAAGAACGAGATCGAGGCGCGCTGGAGCCTGGCCCGCCAGTCGTGGCTGGTCGCCTACCGCGCCGGCTTGCAGGCGGCGATCGGCTCCGACGACATGACCACCCTGGAGCGGGCCAAGGCGCTCGGCCGCGAATTGGAACAGAACGATCTGTTGATCGAGCCGGACGACAAGCGCCTCTACCGGCAGGTGGAAGAGAAGTGGCTCGACGCCCAGGCGAAGCAACTGCGCCGGGCCACGAACGTGAACTGGGCGGCCATCGAGGCCAACCGGCAGCGGCGGATCGAGATCGGCGGCGAGATCCCGGAGATCATGCGGGAGTATGCCGAGGCGGCCGAAAGCCGGGTGCTGAGCGAGATGGAGCAGTTGAGCAACCAGCGGCGGCGGCGGGAGGGGGACGAACTGAACTACCTGCGCCAGCAACTCGACACCAACCCTGCCCTGCTGCACAACTCCCGCCTGGTGGAGGAGTTCATGGGCATGCTGTGGCGCGACAAGCGCTGGGTCGAGGCCGAAAAACGCGCCGCGAAACTCGCCCACCGCCGTCTGGAAAACGCCCGCGTCCTGAGCCGGGTATGGCTGGGGTTGACCAAGGCCGCCAAATATCTAAAGGAGCGCGACGAGAAGACGTTCAACGCCGAAATGAGCCGCCTGGAGGACTACCTGACCGACAACGCCGAGGCCGGCCTGCGCCCGCTCTATGACCGCCAGCGCCGCGCCCTCATCGAGGACGCGGTCGGCAAGCTGGTCGAGGAGGCCCAAAGCCGGACGCGCCAGGGAAGCGAGCCTGACATCGTCGCCGCCACCTCCCTCTACGCCCTGGCCAACCGGATCGACCCCGACGACGCCCAGGTGGCTGCCGACCTGGAGGGGTTGCGCCCCCAGCTGCATTCCATCATCGCCAACCGACTGCTCGACGCCAAGGCGTTGGTCGCGACCGTCCCCTTGAAACAGACGATCCAAGAGGGCAAGAGCCTGCTGGGGCTGCTGCGCAACATCGACCAGGTGGCCGACGTGGCGGGCCTGCCCCATGGCGTCAGGGAAGAACTGACGGCAGGCATCGCCGACCTGGAGGCCAAGCTAAACGGCTGGGACGAAGTCTGGAAGCAACTAGACCGGGTAGACGTGGAGATACAGCGGGCCAAGACCGAGCCGTATCCCTTTGAGGGATCGAGCGGGGGCTGGGATTTTCAGAGCGCTAACCGGCAGTGGAGTAACACCCAGCAAAGCGCCCAGAACAGAGGGCTGGGCGGCGACCTCGCCGTCCAGGCCGAGTTGCAGACCCGCAAGCGGGAGATCGAGGCGCTGGGCCGGTTGGGCAGCGAGTTGAACAACCACGTGAAGGCGCTCCTGAACGCCTTGGACAACGAGGAATTCGAGCCGGCCCGGCCCGACAACCCCGACGACCCGTCGCCGCGCGCCGGCTGGCCGGCGGAGGCGCAGCCCAACGGTTCGTCTTATGGTATCGACAACGCCGCGACCCTGTTGGATGGCGCGTGGAGCGGCGCCCTGGCGCGGGGCTTCGCCGGCCTGGAGAAGGCGCTCTACCGCGAGGGCCACCCCACCAACATCCCGCTCCACGCCACGGCCGACTATCAGCGCGCCGCCCAGCGGCAGCGGGACAACTTCGACCAGTGGCGCGCCTGGGCCAGGCGCGTCAACGACGACCATGAGCAACTGGAGAGGGCGGCCAAACTCCTGAAACGCGACCTGGATGCGTTGCGCCTAGACGCCACCCTCGACAACCTCCTGGAGCAGTGCCAGGAGATCCTCCGGCTGTGCGAGCAGTTCACCGTCAACGCCGCCGGCCGCCCCCGCACGATCCCCCTGAGCCGCAAGGCGGCGACGCAAAAGAACAGCGTCAACCTGGCCTGGCAGGACGAGGTGGAAACGGCCGACTCCGGCCTGCGACACAAGGCGCAGGCTCTGCTGGAAGCGATAGAGAAGGACAAAGCTAAGCTCCCCCCCCTCCTTGATTCGCTCGATAACGTCATGCGCAACCTGAGGACCAACAGCCAGCCGACGATCAGGGGCGTCCTGATCAAAAGAGAGAATCCGCCCGACGCGACGGTTGTTCGCCGGTGGCTGAAGCGGGCGCGCGAGCAGTTGAAAGCGTGCCTGGACGTCGATCCGCAGCACCTCAAGGTGCAAGAGGCCAAGAAGGAAATCGAGGCCATCGAGAACAGGTTCGCGACGAGCAAATCCCCGGCGAGGGAGTAGGAGTGAGAGGACATGCGTTACGTCATCTTGACCGACATTCACGCCAACGAACTGGCGCTGCGGGCCATTATGGCCGAAGTGGACCCACTGCTGAGCCAGGGGGAAGCGCTGGCGCTGTGGTTCCTGGGCGACATCATCGGCTACGGCCCCGATCCGATCCCCTGCCTGGAGTGGCTGCGCGAACAGCCGCCGGATCTGCCCCGGCAGTGGGTTCCCGGCAACCACGACGAGTGGTTCATCCATCAGGCGGAGGACGGCATGAACGGAGATACCCTCGACAGCCTGCGGCGGCACGGCGAGGCGCTGGCCCGGCCGGAACACGCCGGGCTGAGCGCCTGGTTCCGTCGGGAACTGGACGCGGTGCTGACCGACAACGCGCGCACCCTGTTGCGGGCCGATTTCGACGGCGGGCGGACAGCCATCGGCGTCCACGCCGCGCTCGAACCCAGTATACGCCGCACCCACTACCTGAAGCCATGGATCCCCAGCCTGTTGCGCAACGAATTCCCCGCCCTGCGCGACGCGGTGGGCGAGGAGCGGGCGGCGGTGATGTTCTGCGGCCACAACCACTTCCCCATGTGGGCTGAGTGGGCGGAGGCGCGCGAGGGCAACGTCCGGCTGCGCTCCATCCGCTATGGCCGGCCCGCGCCGCTGGGCGGCGGGCTGACCCTCGTCAACCCCGGCAGCGCCGGCCAGCCGCGCGACGGCGACACGCGCGCCGCCTACGCCCTGTTCGACCCGGCGGCATGGACTATCGAGTTTCGGCGGGTGGCCTATGACTGCCAGCAGGCGGCCCGCCGCCTGCGCGCCCACAACTATGGCGAGCGGCTGGCCCTGCAACTGGAGGACGGCTACTCCGACGATACGCCCTACTACCTCAAAATCTACCAGCGGCCTGAGTGGGACTTGCGGGCGGTGGAGAGGGTGGGGGGGGAGGCGTGAGAAGGGAATGGACGTAGCGACGCAAATCATGTTGATCTTTATGGCGATTGTGGCCGAGAAAGTCCTGGAGGAGTTCGCCAGGGGCTTCTGGGACAGCTGGGCGCAGCGCGGCGATAAGAAGTATTGGGATTGGCCGGAGCGTTGAACATGAGCGACTGGGATCGGCTATCACCCCTCTATCTGAGCGATTTCTTCGCCGTATGGTATGACCGATTGGGCCTCGGGGTGCTGTTCGTCGTGTTGTTCGTGCTGCCGCTCCTATTGGTGTTGTTCCACTACGCGGAACCCGAACTTCGCAAGGGGCTTGGCAAATCGCCGCCAGATCCGATCCGGTTCCTCTTTGCCCTGGTGCGCCCGTCGCCCGCACGGTCGTCGGCCCTGAAGCTGTTTCTGCTCGGGGCGTTTCTGGTCTCCCTGGTCTACCTTTATTTCCACTGGCGGATCAGCGCCAACCCCAGCGTGCTGACGGACACCGAGGAATCGTTACAAGCGTTGGGGCGGGCGGACGTGGTGGCCGCCATCGAGTTTCTGCAGCGCTGGGCGGCCGTCGGCTGGACGCTGATGTTTGTCGTCCTCTCCCTGACCTTCGCCTTCCTGAGCGAGGGGTGGCATCTGTTGCCCGACGCGCCGATCCCGCTTTTGACGGTTAGCATCACGAGGGAAAGCACCGACACTCATTACAAGACCAAGGTAGAACATACGGAAGTCAGACTAACCGTAGATTCCGATGTGTATAAGCTAGCCACGAAAACATCGGGCTCCGCCAACGACCTCGTCAACTTCAGCTACCGTCAGGATGGCAACTACTGGTGCATGTTCCACAGCGGTCGCGATCAACGCGCCAGCATACAGGTGACAGTTCGTGAGGTACAGGTACATCTTTTTGGCCGACTGTTGGGCCGGCTGTTGCCCAATCGTTCTTTGACGCTCACCGGCGCGGAGATACGAGTCCCGCGTAAGGCGACCTTGACCTGGGTTTTTGAGCACCCGGACAGGGGTTGCGTGGAAAAACAGTGCGAAGTCGCATGGAAAAGCCACTGAGGAAACCCATGAACCCTTTTGCCACCCGCGCCGCCCTTCGTTTGTCCCTCTTGATGCTGCTGGGCGCGCTGCTGTTGAGCGCCCGGCCCGGCCTCGCCCAGGAGGGCGACTATGAGTTCGACTTCCTACCCGTGCACAACAGCGACACGGTCGACGTGACCGGGTTTCCAAAAGCCCACCTCGAATTCACGCTGCTGAAAGACGGCGCTCATTACGCCGGGGAGGCGGAAGAGGGCGATTTCAAGGTCTTCGAGGACGGCCGGCCCGTTCCTTTCCAGTACCGGGAAGAGACCTTGCCCGTGACGGTGACGATCATCTATGACGCCCTCTCTTACGCTAAGTTGGCCGAAGACTGGGAAGCGGATAAAGAGATCGCTTTGAATTTGGCCGCACTGACGCCGGCGACGGGCACGCTGCAATTCTGCTTAACGCTGGGCGTCCCCCATTGCCGCCCGGCCGCGCTCAACCGGCCGGGCGTGGCGTTATCCCTGCTGTATGCGGGTATTACGCAAACGCGCGACGATCAACCGGCCGGTCTGGACCAGGTGCTCAACGAAACGCTCGAACCGGATGGGGCGTCGGGCGGCGCGCCCCTCGTCATCCTTCTGCGTGATGAGGACCCGGGGCTGGTGACGGCCCGCCGGCTGCCCGCCGAAGACGTGCTGCGCCGCATCAACGCCCGCAACGGCGCTTTCACCATGATCGATCTAAACCGGGATGGCGACCCGGACGACC
>NZ_JAYRVJ010000029.1:0-7864 GCF_041918635.1 Promineifilum sp. (SeqCode) | reverse complement strand
CCGACCGGGCGGCGAGGGGCGCAACCTGGAGCCTTTCCGGCGCGGCCTGGTCGATGCCATCATCGCTGTCGCCGTCGACCTCAGCCAGGAAGAGATCGATGACCTGGTCCACCGCGGCATGCCGGCCGTCCTCATCCAGGAGACCAAGAACGGCGCGGCCCCCAGCTTCGTCGTGGACAACTACGGCGGCGCCTGCCAACTGACCGCCCACCTTCTGACTCACGGCTACCGGCGCTTCGCCTACATCACCGGCAGCGACTTCACGTGCGACAATACCGAGCGCCGGCGCGGGCTGGAAGAGACGCTGGCCGCCGCCGGGCTGATGCTGGACCCGCGCTACGTCATACCGGGCGATTACATGCGCGGCGTGGGCTACCGGGCCATGTCCGCCCTGCTGGAGTTGGAGCCGCTGCCCGACGTCGTCTTTGCGGCCAACGACCAGATGGCCGGTGACGCCCTGTTCGCCATTCAGGAGCGGGGGTTGCGCGTGCCCGACGATATGGCCCTGGCCGGCTTCGACGACATCCCGCTCGCCAGTTACATGACCCCCGCGTTGACGACCGTGCACCAGCCGACGTATGAGCTGGGCTTTCAGGCGGCCCAGGCCGCGCTGAACATGGTCAAGGAGGAAGAGGCTATCGAACCCAAGCGCGTTGTGTTGCCGACACGTTTGGTGGTCCGTCGTTCGTGTGGTTGTCCGTAGGGGCGGGTTTCAAACCCGCCCCTACACCAGATGTTATTTAAGAAGGAGAAGGAACATGCACATGCAAATGCGTAGACTGATTTTGTTGTGGCTGGCCCTGGTGTTGTGCCTGGGCCTGGTGGCCTGTGGCGGGGGTGGGACGCCTGAAGAGGGCGCCGGCGACGCGGCGGCCACCGAGCCGGCGGCCGAAGAACCGGCGGCTGAGGAGCCGGCCGCGGAAGAGCCGGCCGCGGAAGAGCCAACTGCCGAACCGGCAGCCGAGGAACCCACCGCCGAACCGGCCGCCGAAGAGCCGACAGCCGAAGCTGCCGGCGAGGGCGAGACGGCCGGCGACGCGACTGGAACCATCCGCGTCTCATCCGTGGCCGGGGCCATGCACGATGTGCTGGTTGGCCTGGCCGAGGCGTACATGGCCGAGAACCCGGGCGTCACCGTGACGGTGGAGGATGAGCCGGAGGGCGGCATCTTCCAGGCGCTCATCGCCGCCGGCAACCAGCCCGATCTGGTCGTCACGTCGCTTGGCCCGGCGCTGGGGCAACTGGCGGCCGACGACGCGCTCGTCCCGCTGGAGGAGTTCGAGGGCTTCCAGGAGTTGATCGACCGGGTAGACCCCGGCATCGTCGAGCAGTTCTCCGGCCACAACTACTACGTGCCCATCGGGGCCGACGTGACCATGATGATCTACAACAAGGACCTGTTCGAGCAGGCCGGCCTTGACCCGGAATCGCCGCCGCAGACCTGGGCGGAGTACCTGGACGCGGCGCGGGCCATCGACGAACTGGGCGGCGACATTTACGGCAACGTCTTCTGGAACGAGGCGCTGGCCTGGGGCGGCTGGTACTGGAACATGCTCCAGCCCATCTATCTCAACAGCAATCAGGGGCAGTGCCAGCTGGTGAACCGGCTGGGCTCGGACATCGTCTTCGACGACCCCGAGTGTGGGATGCAGCAGTTCTTCGAGTTCACCCAGCAGGCGCAACAGTACGCGCCGCTAACGATGGAGACGAATTTCTTCAGCCGCAAGATCGGCATGTGGCCGCAATACGGCTACTCGTGGGAGCCGAACCTGGAGACGGCCGCCGACCAGCCGATGGTCATCGGCGAGGACGTGGGCGTCGCTCCGGTTCCCGTGCCCAACGAGGGCGACACCAGCTTCACGACCTACGGTGGCCGGGCACTGATCATCATGAAGACCACGCCGGACCGGCAGGCCGCGGCCTGGGACCTGCTCCAGTTCATGATGGAAGAGGAGAACAACCGGCAATTCATTACCGAGTTGGGCTATCTGCCGACGCTGCTCAGCCTGCGCGAAGACCCCTACTTCCAGGAGCCGGCGCGGCAGCCGTTCGTGGACATTCTGGAGAACGGCATGCTGCCGCAGCAGTTCTCCACGGCCGAGACCGTCGCCAATGAGGTGCAGGCCGTCTATCAGCAGGCCGTCGTCGAGGGCGAACTGACGCCCGACGAGGCGGTTACGCAGTCGGCCGAGCGCGCGCGGGCGGCATTGGCCCAGTAAGCGCGCCCATCCCCAGGGCCGGCGGCGCGGCCGAACACGGTCGCGCCGCCGCGCCCGCCGGGTAGGGAAAGGAGAGAGGGGTATGGCTAATGTAACGGTCGCCGAGGAACGGCCATCCGGGACGGTGGGGGTCAGCCACCGGCTGTCGCTGTGGCAGCGCATGCGCCGGCATTGGTGGGGCTACGCCTTCGTCTCGCCGTGGATTCTGCTCTACATCGTCTTCGGGCTTTATCCGCTGGTGCTGTCGTTCTATCTAACTTTCTTCAATTACTCGTTCGTGGCTCCGGAGAGCCGCGCCTTTGTCGGGGTGGGCAACTGGCTGCAAGGGATGGCCGACCCGCTCTTCTGGAAAAGCCTGTTCAACATCGTCTACAACCAGGCCATCTTCATCACGCTCAAGAACGGGTTTGGGCTGCTGACGGCCGTGCTGGTCTTTCGCGCCAGGTGGGGCGGGCGCTTCTTCCGCACAGTCTACTTCCTACCCGTGCTGACCTCGACGATGGTGCTGATGATCGTCGGCGGCTACCTTGCCAGCCCCACCGGGCCGATCCAGAGCTTGCTGGTCAACGCCGGCATCCTGGACGCGCCGGTGTTCTGGACGTTCAGCCGCTGGCTGCCCATGCCGATGATCGCCCTCATCAACACGTGGAAGTGGTTCGGCATCAGCTTCGTCATTCTGCTGGCCGGTCTCTACTCCATCAGCCCCGATATGTACGAGGCGGCCTCGATAGACGGGGCGAGTGAGTGGGATCAATTCCGCTACATCACGCTGCCCCAACTCCGGCCGCAACTGTTCTTCCTGCTGGTGGTGGACATCATCAATGGCTTGCAGATGTTCACGGAGGTGTTCGCGCTCTTCGACCTCTACGGCGGCGCGGACAACCAGGCGCTGACGCCGGTGCTCTACCTATACGCCCAGGCGTTCGACCGCTCCAATATCGGCTATGCCTCAACGCTGGGGCTGCTGCTGGCGCTCATCATCGGGGTGCTGACGGTCATCCAATTCCGCTTCAACCCGGCGGACGATTAATTAGAGGTGATGTATGAGTCAAGTGACGGTCGCGACCACGCCCGCCCGGCCCGAACGCCGCCGGCGGCTGCGCTGGTCTACCATTCTCATCTATGCCGTGTTGATCATCGGGGCCATCATCGTGCTCTACCCCTTCCTATATATGCTCATGAACTCGGTCAAACCCGGCCGCGAAATCCTGCACTCGCCGACCGCCCTGCCCACCGAGATCACCCTCAGCGGCTACACCGGCGTGTTCGAGCGGCTGAACATGGCCCTGCTCTTCCGCAACTCGCTCATCCTGGCCGTGTCCATCACGGTGCTCAACACCCTGCTCAGCGCCCTGGCCGCCTACGCCATCGCCAAAATACCGTTTCCCGGCCGCGACTACATCTTCAGCGCCATGCTGGCGACGATGATGATCCCCGGCATCCTCTTCCTCATCCCGACCTACGTGTTGATGTACAACCTCGGCTGGGTAGGGGAGTTCCACGCGCTCATTGTGCCAGCGGCCGTGACGGTGTTCAACATCTTCCTGTTGCGCCAGTTCATGGCCGGCATCCCCAATGAGGTCATCGAGGCCGGGCGGCTGGACGGGGCCAACGAGCTCACCATCTTCCTGCGCGTCATCCTGCCGCTGGCCCGGCCGGCCCTGGCGACGGTCGCCATCCTCAACTTCATGGCCAGCTGGAACGACTTCTTCGGCCCGCTGCTCTACTTGAACACGCCGGACAAGTGGACGGTGCAGTTGGGGCTGATGCAGTTCCAATCGTCGGTGCCGGGCGAGAACGCGCAGCAGATATGGGCGGCCACGACGCTGGTCACACTGCCGCTCGTCCTGCTCTTCTTCTTCCTGCAAGACCAGTTCATGAAGGCCTTTGCCAACGTGACGTTCAAGTAGGGGCAGACCTGCGTGTCTGCCCCCGGAGAGGTGACCCATGACTGCAAACCTGTCCACGGCCCAGGCATCGCCCATCCCCCCGGTCGCCACGCGCCGCGCCCGCTGGTGGCGCTGGCCGGTGATCGTCCTGGGGGTGGTGCTCGTCTTCGTCGGCACGTACTTCCTGGCCTGGTGGGACGCCTTGCGGCTGACCAACACCTTCGCCGCCAACGCCGACGCCAGCTTTGAGGCCGGTAACTACCTCGACGCGCTGGCCGGCTTCGAGGAGTTCGACGAGACGTCCAACGAGTACATCTGGCGCGGCGGCTACGGCGACGTGGTGCGCATCTGGCGGCACAACATGGCCCGCCCCGTGCCCGCCGCCGCCGCCCAGGCCGAGGCGCGCATCGAAGAGATCATCAACGAGCGCCTGACCATCGCGGAGGCGGAGCAGTTTGTGCAGGAGAATATCGGCCGCACGAACCCCTACCTGGGGATCGTCTATCTCCGGCTGGGCGAGCTGTACGAGGCGGATGGCGACGAGCGCTCGGCCGAAGACATCTATCGGGAGATCGAGGAGCTTTTCCCCGGTCAGCAGACGTTGATCGACCGCGCCAACGCCCATTTAGAGCGATTGGGCGTGCAAGAGTAGGGGCAGACCTGCGTGTCTACCCTCCGGGTTGGTTGGGGCGCACTCTCCCCTCTGAGTTGGGGCGCTCTGCCCTCTGAGTAGGGGCGCACCTGTGTGTGCGCCCCTACCACCGGGCTTGTTAATTCGTGAGAGGAGTTCTTTCCCATGAAACCGACGATCCGTCACCGCATCCTGCTGCTGATTCTCTTTCTGTCCACTGTCGCCGTCGTCCCCGTGGGGGCGCAGGGCGACCCGGCCGCGCCCCCGGAGGGCGGCGGTCACGGCCACACGCGCCGCCTGCTCCACGACATCGCCGAAGACACCTGGGATTCGTTCGTCGCCATGACCTACCCCAATGGCCTGCCGGCCGACAACCTGAGCGCCGCCGGCGTCCGCTCCCGCTACAGCTCGCCGACCAACATCGGCAGCTACATCTGGAGCACTCTGGCCGCCCGCGACTTGCAGATCATCAAGCCGCGCGAGGCGCGCCAACGCATCGAACAGACGCTCACCACCCTGGCGACGCTGGAGCGCCACGAAGCCAGCGGCATGTTCTACAACTGGTATGATCCATCCACGGGCGCGAAGCTGACCATCTGGCCGCCCAGCGGCGACCCGGTCTACCCCTTCCTCTCCACGGTGGACAATGGCTGGCTGGCCGCGGCGTTGATCATGGTCACCAACAGCGTGCCGCAACTGCGCGACGAGGCGCAGGCCATCCTCGACGACATGAACTTCGGTTTCTACTACGATCCCGGCGCCGGCCTATTGCGCGGCGGCTTCTGGGATGCGCTGCCGCCTGGTTGCTCGACCTTGGGCAACTACCCCGGCGCCGGCCCCGACGTCTACTACACCTGCCACCACTACGGCACGCTCAACACCGAGCCGCGCATCGCCAGCTATATCGGCATCGCCTGGGGCCAGGTTCCGCCGACCCACTACTTCAAGATGTGGCGCACCTTCCCCGACACCTGCGACTGGAGCTGGCCGGAGATGAAGCCGGAGGGGGTGATGCGCACCTATCTGGGCGTGGATGTGTTCGAAGGGCATTACACCTACCGGGGCATGGACATCGTGCCCAGTTGGGGCGGCAGCATGTTCGAGGCGCTGATGGTCGAGCTGCTGGTCCCTGAAGCGAAGTGGGGGCCGCGCAGTTGGGGCGTCAACCACCCGCTCTACGTCCAGGCCCAGATCGAACACGGTCTGGAAGAGGCGCAGTACGGCTATTGGGGCTTCTCGCCCTCCAACAACCCATCCGGCGGCTATCGCGAGTACGGCGTGGACGCCATCGGCATGAACACCGACGGCTACGCCTCCAACAACGATAACACCTACGTGGACTACGGTTTTGGCGAGTGCCGGCCGCCGCAGCCTATCCCGCCCCCCTCGGCCTACACCAACGGCGTCGTGACCCCCCACGCCGTCTTCCTGGCGTTGGAGTTCGCGCCGGAGGAGGCGCTGGAGAACCTGGAGGAACTGCGCGACGACTTCGACGTGTACACCGAACTGGGCTTCTACGACGCGGTCAACGTGGACACCGGCGAGGTGTCGCCCTACTACCTGGCGCTCGATCAGGGCATGATCATGGCCGCGCTGGGCAACTACCTGCACAATGACCGGCTGGAGCAGTACTTCACCCGCGGCGACGTGCGCCAGGCCATCCGCCCCCTGCTGGCTATGGAGCGCTTCACCGCCGGCGTCAGCGAGAACGCCGCCCAGCCTGTGATGCCTTAACAGAAGAAGAATGATCCGCAGATTACGCAGATTTTTTGAAGCTCACGCAAAGACGCAAAGAACGCAAAGCTCAGAATTCTGGGCTTTGCATGCTTTGCGTCTTTGCGTGAGATCTTAGTCTGCGAAATCTGCGGATCACCCTGGAAAAACCTCATGCAGGAACTGTTAATAGACTTCATTACGTCACTGGACGGCTACGGCGCTGCGGAAGGCTGGCCCGGGTTGTGGGGGCTTGAGGGCCCCGAGTATCTCGACTGGCTTGGTCAAGCGCCTGAACGCGACTATACCATCTTGATGGGAGCCAATACGTACCGTCTGATGTCCAGCATGGCCGTCGAATCCAGAACCTCGGAATCAGAAGGGGCCCCCACCCCCGAAGAAGCGGCTTTCGACGAGCTTGCGAGAGCGTCCAAAGTGGTGTTCTCCTCGACGCTGCGGCCCCCGTTGGCGTGGCCCAATACCCAACTGATCCGCGAGGATGCGGTCGCGGTTGTGGGAGCGATGAAACGGGAAGGCAATAGCCCGATGCGCACGATTGGCAGCCTCACATTGTGCCGGTCGCTCCTCAAGGCAGGCCTCGTGGACCGTTTCCGGGTGGTGATCTTCCCCGTGATCAACGGTAGCACCGGCTATGATCGGATCTATGATCGTTATCCCGATGTCGCCCTCGACATGATTGCCAGCCGGACGTTCGACGGCAGAATTCAGTTGCTTGAGTACGTCCCCAGGATACTTGCCGGTCCGCCCGGCCCGCACGCCGGCTCCTGACGGTCAGGGATAACGGTTACCTGACTCGTTTGGCTGCGGTAAATGTCAACACAACCTGGAGAAACCGCCATGCTGCTACCCAACGCCTACGGCCATTTCAGTGACGACGGCCGCGAATATGTCATCACCCGCCCCGACACGCCCGCGCCGTGGATCAACGTCCTCTCCAACGGCGACCACGGCCTGACCCTCTCCCAGACGGGCAGCGGCTATAGCTGGCGCGGCCACGCCTCGCTCAACCGCATCACCCGCTGGGAGCAAGACCTGGTGCGCGACCATTCCGGCAACTACCTCTACCTGCGCGACGCCGACAGCGGCGACTTCTGGTCGGCCGGCTGGCAGCCCGCCGGGCAGACGCTAGAGGAATATCGCGTGCGCCACGGCTTCGGCTACTCGGTCATCGAGTGGCGGCGCAGCGGGCTGCGCGGCTCGCTCACCTATCTCGTCCCGCTGGACGACCCCTGCGAGCTGTGGCTGCTGCGGCTGGAGAACGAGGGGGACGCGCCGCGGCGGCTGCAACTGTTCAGCTACGTGGAGTGGCTGCTCGGCGCGGCCCCCGACTGGCACCGCGAGTTCCACCGCCTGTTCATCGAGACGCGCTACGACGCGCCCAACCGCGCCCT
>NZ_JAYRVJ010000028.1:0-2753 GCF_041918635.1 Promineifilum sp. (SeqCode) | reverse complement strand
CCCCCGAACGTCGCGTCGCGGAAGTTGATGCCATCGTTGGCCGTCATTTCCCAGCAGACGCTCCAGCCGTGCTGCTCGTGGCAGCCGTCGGTGAAGGCATTGCGCTGGGTCAACGGCTTGCCGGCGCTGCGGTCCGCCCGGGCGCGGGTGTAGAAGGTGCGCGCCACCACCTCCTCTTCCAGGTTGACAAAGACGTGGAAGACGCGCCCCGTACCGGCCGGGTCGTGGAAGGTCAGATCGACGCACCAATCCTCGCGGCAGGCGTCATCCATCAACCAGCCAGACATGGGGATCATGGCCGGATCCATGAGGCCGATGTCTTCGCCGAGGATAGCCCGCACCTGGGCGTCGGCCGCGGCGATAGCCATCGCCTTGGGCAGCACCTGGACGCTGCCGCCCGGCCGGGCTTCGGCGTTCGTCCACTGCCCAACCACTTGCTCCCGATCCAGGTTGACCACGGCCTCGACTGTGCCCTCGTCGGTGTAGTTGTAGAGGGTGACGTAGGCGCAGTTGAGTTGGCCGCAGCCCTGGTCTTGCCAGTAGCGCGCCTCGCCCGCGGGCATGAGCACAGCCGAGAGGAATTCGGTTTCCTTGCCCGCCAGCGTCGCCGCCAGAGCGGGGTCGGCCAGCGCTAGGTCTCGCACGTGGCTCGTATCGAGCGCGTAGCCGGCCGGGTAGCCGGCCAGCGCGGCGGGCATATCGAGCATCTGCTTGCCCTTGGCCACGGCCACCAGGACGTTGGACCGTTGCTCCTGGCGGTTCCACAGCACAACCAGGGCAATCACGATGGCGTTAAGGAGGACCAGTTGAATAAGACGGCGGTTCTTCGTTGTTCGAGGTTTCACGCGGGCGATTATAGCGCTACTGGTTGGTGTGAAACAGCTTTGAAGAGCAGGGGAGCAGGGGGGCGGGGGAGCAGGGGAGAAAAGAGACAATCAACTACTGGCTCTTTCACCCCTGCTCCCCGGCCCCCCTGCTCCCCTGCTGCCTCTTCCCCCTCATTCTGCTACACTCCCCGCATGGAACCCATCACCGTCCTGCAGGGCAAACGCATTCTCCTCGGCGTCACAGGCTCAATCGCCGCTTACAAATCCATCGACCTCGCCTCGAAGCTGACCCAGGCGGGCGCGTTAGAGGATGTGATCCTGACCGGTTCAGCGGCGCGCTTTGTGACGCCGCTGGCCTTTCGCTCCGTCACCGGCCGCCCCGTCCACGACGACATGTGGGCGCTGGAGGAGCACGTCCGCCACGTCGGCCTGGGCGAGACAGCCGACCTGTACCTCATCGCTCCGGCCACGGCCAACACCATCGCCAAGCTGGCCCACGGTCTGGCCGACAACCTGCTGACCGTTACCGCGCTGGCGGCGCGCTGCCCCATCCTGGTTGCGCCGGCGATGGACGGCGGTATGTACGAGCACCCGGCGACGCGGGAGAATGTGCGCAAGCTGGGAAGCCTGGGCTACCGGGTCGTTGGGCCGGCCGAGGGGCGCATGGCCTCGGGCCTGAGCGGGCTGGGGCGAATGCTGGAACCGATGGAGTTGCTAAACGAAGTACGTCTGGCGCTGGCTGCCGGGGGCGCGCTGCGCGGCCGGCGCGTCGTCGTCAGCACCGGCCCCACGCGTGAGGCGCTCGACCCGGTGCGCTTCATCAGCAACCGTTCCAGCGGCAAGCAGGGCATCGCCGTGGCCCAGGCGGCGCTGGACGCGGGGGCGCAGGTGACGCTGATCGCCGGGCCAGTGTGCGAGCCGCCGCCCTACGGCGCGCGCGTCGTCCACGTCCAGACGACGCAGGAGATGGGCGATGCCGTCCTGAGTTGCGTCCCCGATGCCGACGTGCTGTTCATGGTCGCCGCCGTGGCCGACTTCCGGCCGGAGACGGTCTCCGACCGCAAGATCAAGAAGAACGAGAGCGCCGATTGGGGGCTGGCGATTGGGCTGGAAAAGACGCTGGACATTCTCTCGGCGGTCAAGCAACAGCGCGACCGGACAGGCTTCCCGCGCGTCGTGTTGGGTTTCGCCGCCGAAACGCACAACGCTTTCGAGTATGGGCGCGACAAACTGCTGCGCAAGGGGCTGAACTTCATCGCCGTCAACGACGTGACGGCCGAGGGGGCAGGCTTCGCCGTGGACACCAACCGCGTCGTGCTGCTCAGTTCGGCCGGGGTGGTGGAGGAGATGCCGTTGCAGAGTAAGACGGCCGTGGCCGAGCGGCTCGTCCACCACGTTGCCGCGGCGCTTAGCCCTAATGCGCACTAAGCGCGCACAAGAGCTCACGCAAAGACCGCTAAGAGTCTCAAGAACGCCAAGAAGAGTATTTCTTGGCGTTCTTGGCTTCCTTTGCGGTCTTTGCGTGAGCTCTTAATGAACTTGCCTTAAATTTGCCTCTACGTGCGGACTCGCCGGCGGCGCTCGGGGCGTTCAGCGCCGGCCGTCTCGCCGCGGCTCGTCTGTATCCAGGCCGCGCAGTTCTCGTCGTGGCCCATCATCACGTTGGCGGCCATGATGGCCTGCTTGATCTCCGCCTCCAGCGGGTTGGTGATGGCCGCTGTCAGCCCGGAGGCAATCGCCATTGTCAGGAAGGCGGCGTTGAGTGGGGTGCGGTTGGGCAGGCCGAAGGAGACGTTGCTGGCTCCACAGCAGGTATTGACGCCCAACTCATCGCGGCAGCGCCGGACGATCTCGAACACCTGCCGCCCGGCGTAACGCACCGCGCCGATGGGCATGACCAGCGGGTCGATCAACACGTCCTCGTGT
>NZ_JAYRVJ010000027.1:0-2877 GCF_041918635.1 Promineifilum sp. (SeqCode) | reverse complement strand
CTTCCTGATGAAGGGCGCCACCGCCGCGGCCGAGACGCGCCATTACCACGTCTACTTCGACGTGGCCACGGCCAACCACCCGTCGGCCACCTTCCCGGCCCAGGTCACGCTGACCGAGGTGGCCCACAAGGGCTACGCCAGCCTGCGCGTCCAGACCGCCGGCGCGGAGTACTTCTACCACAAGCCGGGCGGCGGTTTCGCCACCCTGCTGGATGCCAACAACAACGACTGGGTGAACTGGAACACGGCCGCCGGCGGCGCGGGCGACTACCGCGGCATCCCCAACATGGTGCACCCCAACGACGGCGGCTACTTCCACCCCGGCCGGAACAGCGTCACGACGACGATCCTCGGCCAGGGGCCGCTGAAGGCCAGCTTCAAATCGGTCAGCAGCAACAACGCCTGGGCCGTGCAGTGGGACGTGTTCCCCGGCTACGCGCGCATGACCGTCCTGAAGGCCCCGGCGCTGAACTACTGGTTCCTCTATGAGGGGCCGATCGGCGGCCAGCTCCAGCCGGCGACCGACAAGATCACCCGCTCCGACGGCCAGAGCATCCCCGCCTCCGGCACGCTGACGACCGACATCCCCGGCGACGAATGGGTGTTCGTGACCGATCCCGGCGTCGGCCGCTCGCTCTACCTGGCCCACCACCAGGAGGACACCAGGATCGACGGCTACTACGCCGACACCGACAAGATGGCCGTCTTCGGCTTCGGCCGCAACGCCAATCAGCGCCTCCTGAACGGCCTGCCGCGCCAGTTCACCTTCGGCTTTGTGGACGCGACGGCGATCAACGGCGTGCGGCCGGCGGTCAACGGCGCGTTCAAGCCGCTGGCCGTCACCGGCGCCAACGACGAGGACGGCGGCGGCGACCCGACCTGCGACAGCCAGCCCTACAGCGTCTACTTCAGCCCCAAGGGCAACAGCTCGCTGGGCGGCGTCAGCCTGGCTAACGAGGACGTGGTGCGCTACAACGCCTCCACCTGCCAGTTCGACAAGGTGTTCGACGGCAGCGTGCTCGGCCTGCCCGGCGCGGCCAACGTCGACGCCCTGGCGCTGAAGGACGGCGACCTCTACCTGAGCTTCGCCGCGCCCCACCCCGTGCCCGGCATCGCCGGCGCGGTGGACGACAGCGACGTGATCCGCTACGACGGCGCGGCCTACTCGCTCTACTTCGACGGCTCGGCCTATGGCCTGACGGTCAACAACGAGGACGTGGACGCCATCGCCTTCGACGAGACGGGGGCGCTGCTGTTGAGCACGGTGGCCGGCTACACGGTGGCCGGGCTGCCGGCCGGCGGGGACGAGGACTTGCTGCGCTTCGACGGCGCGGCCTACTCGCTCTACTTCGACGGCTCCCACAACGCCGGGCTGACGGCCGAGGACATCGTTGGCGCGTCGGTGGCCGGCGGCGACGTGTACCTGAGCTTCCTGGACGGCTTCAACGTCAGTGGCGTGCGCGGTAACGCGCTGGACGTGGTCAAGTGCGTCCCGGCCAGCCTGGGCGCGGGCGCCACCAGCTGCGCCTACACCCTGTTCTGGGACGCCGCCCTGGTCGGCCTGCCCGCCTTCGACGCCATCGACGTGGCACTCAATCCGTAGGAAGAAGAGCTCACGCAAAGAACGCAAAGAAGCAAAGAGCGCAAAGAAAGAGATTCTTCTTTGCGCTCTTTGCTTCTTTGCGTTCTTGGCGTGAGCCTCTTTTTTCTTGCCGGATCGCGCCATTCAGCGGATGATTCCGCCCCATGACAAAAGCCATTGCGGTAGTACTCGGAGCGTTGGCTTTGCTAGGGCTGGCGCTGCTCGCGGGACAGGGTGGGGCGGCCGGACAGGCCCCCACGGATGACTGGTGGGATGCGCGCTGGGCCTATCGCCTGGCGATCGACGTAGAGGCGGCCGGCCGCGCCCGCGCCGATAAGCCGGTGGAGGTTGACCTCAACTTCACCGACCTGCTGGCCGCGGCCGGCCAGAGCGGGCCGTTCGACCCCGCCTCGCTGCGCGTCGTCGAGGTGGACGGCGGCGCGGTGGTGGACGACGCCGTCGTCTTCCAGTTCGACCCCACGGACGACTTCGACCCGGCGACCCAGGCCACCGGCGCGCTCGTCTTCCTGATGAGCGGCGCGACGCCAGCCGACGCCACCCGCCACTACCACGTCTACTTCGACGTGGCCGGCGGCGGCTTCACTCCGCCGGTGTTCCCCGACCTGGTGGAGTTAACGGAAGTGACCGACGCCTATAATTTCGCCGCCTACCGCGTCGCCACACCCAACGGCGTCTACGTCTACCACACGACCGGCGGCGGCTTCGCCTCGCTGTTCGACGGCGACGAGAACGACTGGATCAGCTGGAACCCCGCCGCGCGCGGCGCGGGCGACTTCCGCGGCGTGCCCAACATGGTGCACCCCAACGACGGCGGCTACTTCCACCCCGGCCGGAACCTCGTCACCAGCGCCATCGAGCGCGACGGGCCGCTGCGGGCGACCTTCCGCTCCGCCAGCCCGGACGGGTTGTGGGTGACGCGCTGGGAGGTCTTCCCCGGCTACGCGCGGCTGACCGTGTTGGCGGCGGCCGAGGGCGAGGCGTACTGGCTGCTCTACGAGGGCACGCCCGGCGGCCTGCTGGAACTGACGACCGACACCGTCACCCGCTCCGGCGGCGCGACGACGCCGGCCGGCCAGGCGTGGACGGGCGATTTGGCAGGTGAGGAGTGGGTCTACTTCAGCGATCCGGCGCTGAACCGCTCGCTGTTCACCGTCCACCACACGCAGGATGACATCGTGGACTCCTACACGCCCGACAACCTGGGGCTGATGACCATCCTGGGCTACGGCCGCAGCGGCAACGCCCGCTTCCTGAGCGGCGCGCCGCGCCAGATG
>NZ_JAYRVJ010000026.1:0-5682 GCF_041918635.1 Promineifilum sp. (SeqCode) | reverse complement strand
GGCCAAGCCGCCAGCCGGTTCAGGTCGGCCGGCGGTCGCAGCCCCGGCCAGCCGAACGTGTCCGGCCGCAGCGGGATACCGAACAGGGCCGGCGAACGCCCGCCGGCCCACACCAACTCATAGCCCAGCGCCCCGTCGAACAGCAACTGATGATACCGGGACGAGAGCGGATAGCGCTCCGGCAGGCGCGGGACGACGCCGTAGACGCGGTTGGAGAGGATAGTCACGTACTCCGCGCCAGACAACAAGTCCAGGTTCGCCATGAGCTTCTGCTCATCGTCGGCCGCGTCCGGCAGCGACAGCCAGGTCAGCTCGGCGTTGGGGAACTCCTCGCGGCGGCGGCGCTGTTCGTCGATGATCATCGTCGCGGGCAGGTAGTCGTCCCACTGCTCGCTCAGCAGCAACGTGCCCGGCGGAATCTGCTCGTAGACCCAGCGCGAGGCGCGGTTCCAGGGATGCTCCTCACGGTAAATCGCCATGAAGCTGAGCGCGTAGAGCGCCGTAAAGCCCAGCGTCAGCCCGGCCAACGCCCAGCGGGCGTAGCGCGGGATAAGAATCCCGCGCCGCGGCCGGCCCTCCCCCAACACCATTGCCGCGCCAAACAGGATGAGAAATGGGACGATGGGCTGCATGTAGCGCATGAACTTGACGTAGAAGCTGCCCGTGAGGATGAAATAGGGCACGACCCATAAAAGGATAGGTTCCAGGTTCCAGGTTCCAGGGTAGGGGCGGGTTTGAAACCCGCCCCTACTTCCACTGGCCCCTAGCATTTGCCAGACAGCCCAGCCAAGCCCCGCAAAACCCAACACTCCCAACAGCGGCCCCATCCCCCAGCGCACCTGCATCTCGACGAAGTACAGGTAAGGCCACGTGCCGGCGTATTGGCGCGTGAAACCCAGGTCAACGCGACCGCGCACCATTGCGTTCTGGGTGGCGACGTTTTGCAGGTAACAGGAACGGGGCAACGCTTCGGGCAGCGGCAGGGGGCCAAGGCGCGGCGGGTTGTATGGCACGGGGCAGGTGCGATCCAGCAGGGCAAATGGGTTCGTCAGGGCAAAGACGGCGAAGGCCACCAGCAAGGCGACACCCGCCCATGCCCAACGTCGCCCTCTGCTTATGCCGTTTGTAGTCAGGCAATTCATTGCCGTCCACACCAGCGGCAGCGCCAGCAACACCGCCGCGAATTTCGAGCCAACCGCCAGCCCCACCATCGCCGCCGCGATCATCAACCACACGACGGATTGTCTGTACCGGACATCGGCCCCATCCGAAGATGTGGGCTCCGCGCTTTCTGTGCTCCCCTGCTCCTCTGCCCCCCTGCGCCCCTGCTCTGCCAAAACCATCGCATACAGCGCCGCCACCACAAAGAACGTCAGATACGGATCGCTGGCAAAGAAGTGGGCCAACTGGATATGGAGAACGGTCACGGCCAGCAGCGCGGCGGCCAGCAGCCCCGCCGCCGGGCTAAACAGGCGACGGCCGAGCAAGTAGATCAGCAGCACCGTGCCCACGTCGAAAAGCGCCGTCAGCGCCCGACCGACGGCCGCCAGGTGGTGGAATTCGATCCGGCCCGCGCCATTCAGCACGTCGGCCGTTAGCGACCAGTCGGAGGGTAGGATCGGCACGAGGGCGGGGCCAACCCACTCCGCCAGACGTGTCGCGATCACGCCCAGATAGAGCGGCACGTGTCCATAGGCGAAGTCACGCGGCTCGCCCTGTAAAACAACAATCCCTTCGCTGCTGGCCTCCGGCGGCCAGTGGAAGGGATTGAACGTTGATTGATCCGGTCGCCAGGCAGCGGCGCTGCCTGGCGACGTGAACTCTATGGTGGTGGCAACCCACGTAATGTAGCGCTCGTCCGGATGGTGGTGCTGGAAGCCATCCCAGTCCAGGCCGGTCAGGCGCAACGCCGCCGCAACCAGCAGGATCGCGGCCAAGGCGACACGCTGCAACCACACCCGGCCTCGCGCGCCGCTAACCACTGACCACTGATCGCTGACCACTGATCACTGCTCGCGCGTCCTTAAGTCGAGCGCCCTAAAACTCTTCCTCGTCCTTCTTGCCCCTGGCGATGACCTCAACGTCCTCGGCCGTGCCCTCGCCCTCTTCAACCGCCAGTTCCTCTTCGCCGGCCGCGTACTCGAAGCGGGCCACGAGCAGCTCAGGATCGGTCATGATCTCAACCCCCGGCGGGGCGACGAGGTCGCTCACGTGGATGATGTCATCAGCGGTGCGAATGGCGCTCAGGTCGACCTCGATCTCGGCTACCAGCGCCTCGGGGAGACACTCGATCTCGACCTCGCGCAGCAGTTGCGTGACGACGCCCAGCCCTTCCGCCTCCGGCGTGGCCGTGCCCACCGTCACCAACTCGGCCGCGGCGCGCAGCTTGACCTTCATGTCGACTTCCATAAAGTCAACGTGGACGATGTCGCCGCGAGTGGGGTGCTGCTGGATTTCGCGCACCAGCACCGTGCGCAGTTGGTCGCCGACCTTCACGTCGACGAGGTGCGTGGTGCCGGCGGTGCGCAGGGCGCGGCGCAGCGCCTTCTGCTCCATCTGCACCGATTGCTGCTGGGTTTTCTTGCCGTAGATCACACCCGGGATCTGACCTTCACGTCGCAACTGGTTCACCTGCTTGCCGGTGATTTCCCGCGGTTCCGCCTCAATTACGATTCTGTCGCTCATGCCTCTGTGTACCTTCCCTGCCGTAACACTCAAGCAGGCGTGGCAGCCAAATCCCCGATCTGGTCGCCTACGCCTACTGCGGTTATATTCCTTCTAAATGTCTTGTCGGCTATAATCCGGTCGTACTGACCGAATATGGAAGTATACCGACAAATCCGCACAAGTCAATCCGGGTAGACAGACGATATGAGCAATCAGACCATGGCCTTGGACAGTTACTACAGCGCGATCATGCAACACGGCAAGCTGCGCACGCCCGCCCACGCTGCCCGGGTGAGTCGCGCGGTTCTGCGCACGTTGGGATTTAATCTAAGCGGCGGCGTGAAGAAGAAGCTGGCCAAGGCGCTGCCCGCCGATCTGGCCCACGACCTGACCCGCGGCTGGCTGTTGTTGCATATCCGCGACCGCAACCTGTCCCTGCACCGATTCGCCAAGGATGTCGCCCGGCACAGCGGCAACACCGATCCGCAGTACGCCCAGATGGCGACGGCGGCCGTCTTCCGCCAGATCAAGCAGATCATCGACGCCGATCTGAGCCGCGACGTGGCCCGCGACCTCAGCCCGGAAGTGCGCGAGTTGTGGAACGCGGCCTAGGCGGCCGGTTACTTTGGGACGCTCCTTCTCGTTCGTTGGGCGGCGATGGCCGCGTCTGTGGCTGCTGGCCGGTTGCTGGTTGGCGCTGTGGCTGGCCGGTTGCGCGGCTCCGGCGGCTGAACAGGCTGTAGCCACGTCCACGCCGCTCTCTGCTCGCCCCGTGACGCTGATCGCCGACGGTCAGACGCGCCAACTGACGATCACCGGCGCGACGGTGGCCGAAGCGCTGGCCGAGGCGGGCGTGTCGCTCAACCCGGCCGATCTGGTGGAGCCGCCGCCGGCCGCGCCCTTGCCCGCCGGCTCAACACGCTTTCCTACGGTCATCACCGTCGTGCGCGTCACCGAGACGACCGAAATTATCCCGGAGAGCGTCCCGTTCAAGCGCCAGATCGTGCGCAGCGCGGAGATGTCGCCGGACGACCCGGCGCGTATCGTCCAGACCGGCCAGGCCGGCTTGCAGGAAGTGACCGTGCGCATCGTCTACCACGACGGACTGGAGGCGGAGCGCTGGCCGACGGCGGTAAAAGTGGTGGAACCGCCGCGCGATGAGATCGTCATGATCGGCGTCGCTGCCGCGCAGTCGGCCATGCGCTTCGCCGGCCGGCTGGCCTACATCGACAGCGGTCGCGCCGTCGTGCTCGAAGGCGCCACCGACGCGCCTCGCCAGTTGGCCGTGGAAGGTCAGCTCGACGGGCGCGTCTTCCAGTTGTCGCCCAACGGCGACTACCTGCTCTACACCATCGCCGGCGACGCGCCTGCGGGCGGGGAGAGCTTCCGCAATGCCCTATGGGTCATTTCCACCGCTGAGGGCGCAACCGGCCAGGCGCTCCAGATCGAGAACGTGCTCTGGGCCGGCTGGAACCCGGCCGCCGCGCCGCCGCGCATCGCCTACACGACCGCCCGCTCCGTGTCTCTGCCGCCGGGCTGGGAAGCCAACAACAACCTGTGGCTGCTCGACCTCACCTTTGACGGCAACCAGCCCGCGCCGTTCCGTGTGGTGGAGACGTACCCGGCGGCCTATAGCTGGTGGGGCGGCCAGTATGCCTGGGCTCCGGCGGGTGACCGGCTGGCCTACGCCTTTGCCGACGAGGTCGGCCTGCTCGACCTGAGCGGCATCGCGCCTGGTCTGGCAGTGGCCGAACCGGCGCGCACCATCCTGCACGAATTCACCGAGTTTGACACCGGCGCGGATTGGGCCTGGCTGCCGGCGCTGAGTTGGTCGGCCGACGGGCGCTATCTGGCCTTCACCGCTCATGCCGGCGACGATCCGCAGTCGGGCGAGCGCTTCGACTTGTGGCTGGCGGATACGACGACGGGGGCCACGACGCTGCTGGTCGAGGGCGCGGGCATCTGGTCGCTGGCTCAGTGGTCGCCGGTCGCCGCCCTGCCGGCGCTCCAGCTGGCCTCACTGCGCGCCAACGACCCGGCCAACGACCCGGGCGCGGCTCCGGCGTCTGATGGCGGCTACTCATTGTGGCTGGCCGATAGCGACGGCGGCAACGCCGCGCGGGTCTTCCCGCCGGAAGGCGAGAACAGCCTTTTCGCTCGTTCGGCGCAATCGCTGGTCTGGGGCCCGGAGGCGGACAAGATCGCCTTCATCTTCGACGACGCGCTGCACATCCTCGACGTGGCGACGGGCGATCTCTTCCGCGCCGGGGCGGACGACGGCGTGAGCAGTCACCCTACCTGGTCACCATATGGCGCCATTAGCGAGTAACCGCTAATCTGCCGAATCTACGTAATCTGCGGACAACGCTTCTTCCCGTGAACACCGACGCTCCTCAACGCTCTCCCTTCCCCTGGCGACTGCTCACCATCCTGTCACTGGCGCTGGCCGTCGCCTGCCTGCTGGGACTGGGCGCGCTGCGGGCGCGCCGCGAGTACCTGACGCGGGGCATTCCACTGCTGCCCCAGCCTATCGCTCATGGCGGGCCGCGTCTGGGGGTCAATGCCTACCTGAATGGACTCGACAACGATGAACTGCGCGCGACGCTGGCCGGCATCCGGGCGACGGGCATTCTGGACGTGAAGCAGCCCTTCTACTATAGCGCGGACTATGATTGGGCGAGTTCCGACCGGCTGGTCGCCGCCGCCGCCGCCGAGGGACTGACGCTAACGCCGCTGCTCGACGGCGACCCGGCGGCCGGTTTCGCGCCGCCATCGCCGGAGGCGTTCGCCGCCTGGGCCGGCGAGTTCGCCCGGCGCTATGGGGACACACTGACCCACTACATCGTCTGGGACGAACCAAACCTGGCGAGCCATTGGGGCGGCCGGCCGGTCAACCCCGGCGAGTATGCCGCGCTGTTGACGGCGGCGGCGGCGGCCATCCGTGGGGCCGACGCCGACGCGGTCATCGTCGCCGCGCCGCTGGCCCCAACCAGCGAGACGGGGCCGGATAACCTG
>NZ_JAYRVJ010000025.1:0-10924 GCF_041918635.1 Promineifilum sp. (SeqCode) | reverse complement strand
GCGGTTAGAGGGGGTGTCAACCAGCGAGAAGACCGACTACTCGAAGACATTGGGGATAGCTTGCCCATGACCGTCGCCCGCACCACCGACGGCGCGGCCCCCACCAGAACGGCGTAGAGCGCCAGCAGGAGTATGATGACCAGCGTCGCCGGCCGGCGCGGCAGGAATGCCCACGTCAGCCGGTCAAGTAGGCCGATGATGATCACGATGTTGAAGCCCCAGATTACAAAGCAAAATGGATGTTTATTTCCTGCTTGAGGGACAATTGGCCCGTTATTAAGAACCTTCGTCGTGGAACGCCGGCACCGGTTTCGTCAACTAGAATAGTCGGTCTTTAAATGATAAGAAACGGCGCAGAGATTGAAATGATCAAGGTAATACGCGCATCTGATACTCTGTAAGGTGTTGGCGTTCCATTAACTTTCGTGTTTCAGTAATGCAAGCAGGGTCTTGGCTGTTTGGGCAAGGAACTCATCGTGGTCTATCCAAGAGCCATACAGCGTTCGGAGCAGCAATGGCAAAGGCAATGACAGGTCTTGTTCTAGGAACTGAAGGGGGCTTCTTGCTTTGATGCCCGGTCTTTCTACTACTGGCTCCCATGCACCCTGCGGCCAAAGCATACCCTGATATCCATGCGTCTTGAAAACTAACTCTTCGAGTGCGGATTGATGTACAAGTATGGTGCTAAAGTCAGTCGTTATAAAGAATTCCCATCCACCCTGAATTGCTTGGCAGATTTGCATGGAATCAGCTTCATGACCTAGTAAACTGCGCACCCGTTGTAGGAGTTGAGGTGAAATTGGCTTAGATTCAGCCTTGAATTTCTCCAAGAAGTTCTCGAATAGAGTGCTGGCAATATCGTCAAGAAAAGACTCCTTTTCACGAGCAGGCGTTCCCGTAGCGCGGAATCTGGAAATCTCCTGCAAAGTAGTCTCAGACGTTCCAAACTCAAGTTCCCATTGATCATTCAAGTCAAGTAAATGATAGAGAGCAACATATTCTGCTGCCCAACGAAATATCGGCGTCTTAACATCCCGATCGCACACGCTGCCGCCTTGTTCAACTTGTAGCAAGGGGTATGTGTCGTTAAGAATACAAGTGTCAAAATACAGTCGATACATCTCTGTTTGTCGAGAAGTTGCACATGCCGCACTATATAGAGTACTCCAGAGTAGAGTCTACATTTCAATGCGTACAAGCGAATTGTCGGGGTTTAGGCGCGGTACGTCAAATGAGATTTGGCGCTGATTGTATCGCCTTAGCCAGAGTCATGGTCTGCACCTAGATTTCAGACCAAACGGGATGTGGAGGCTAGGGTCTTTGGTGCCCTCTACACTATTTGTGGATGCAGGCGATCTGACAACTACCTCTGACCGCCCTATACATGAGTTGGACATGCTCTCTTGGGTAGGTCAGATCAGTTTTACTTTGCATCCACATTACTACTCAAATTTCGTGCTCCTGCCTCGGAAGTACCGCCTCGAGGTGCAACAAGTGAAAGATACTCTGCTTTGAGTGTATTTGTAGTGGCAGTAATGTACTCGGCGAATTCCTGAGGAAATCGAAAGCGGTCAAGATACTTCTTACGCTCAATGCCATGTTTCGAATAGATCGGCCATACCTGAGCGTGCACAACGAAGTTCACCATGTGGGATGGGACGATGGAACTGTCAATTAGGTGAAAGTTCTCCTTGATAATCTCTACTATTGCTATTGTATTTGGAATCATCACCGTCTCTTTCAGTTCGCGCAGAAACTCCGGCGGAACATCCTTAGCATAGACTCCTGTGTCAGGATCGTATGTAATCTTCAAGATACCTTTGTTGATCGAAAGCAGTGCGGAAATAGGGCCGTAGAACTCGGTAAGCTGACGTTCAAGATATTCAATACGCTTGCGGGTTTTTATCTCGTCCTGAAGCACCTGGGCTGCCTGACGCCTAGAAATGTAGTTTGTTACGAATAGCGAGATTATTGTGACAATCTGGGTAACAATGATGATTGTTATCTGACTCTCAATGTTCACGGCTATCAACATCCTCCTGAGCTAACCATTCATTCCGCAGATTGTGTAACTAGCATTTAAAAAATCGTTCCGAGAGAAAAGCCACCATGCAAACCAAGTCAAACAACCATTCTGCCCCCGCCCTGCCGCCACGAACGCACACTATTTCTTTCTCTTTTTCGCTTCCGCCGCCTCCCTACTCTCCTCCACCCGAAACCTCACGATCTCCCGGATCAACTCAAACGGCATCGGCTCGCTCAACGGAAACTGGATCGAGCCTTTGCCGGCCTTATAGCCGGATATTTCTTTCTGGAAATGTTCCGTTCCCGTCGGCGTCGGGTAGAAGCCGATGTGCTTTTTGAAGGCGGCGAAGTAAACCAGGTTGCCGTTCAGCACGAACGTCGGCATCTGGTACTTGATCGTCTCCCGCGCCTCCGGGGCTTCCTCCCGAATCGTCGCCCTGATCTGTTGCAGGATCGCCTGAACGTCCGGCGAGAAGCCGGCGATGTACTCGTCGATGGTCTTCGGTGTTGGTTGATTGGTATCCATCATTACTCCTTACTACGGTGTAAAGAAAGAGGAACACAGAGGGCGGACACAGAGAGACACAGAGAAGCGTATCGCTTACTCCGTGGAACGCTGTGGCCGATGCAGACATCGGTTCTCAGTGTCTCTCTGTGTTCCTCTTAATTCTCTACTCCACCAAGGTCACAGCCGTCCCCACTCGCAACGTGTTTTGAACCTCCGCCATCCGGTCAGTGTGCCGCATCAGCTCGCGGATTTCATCGTCGCCGGCCTGAGATGTGATGTGGGCGCGGTAGGTGACGTTGGTAGCCGGCTCACCTTCGGCCCCGAAATCCCCCTCCACCTCCACTTCGACGCGCTCGACCTGGATGCCGCGCTTGGCTGCCTCGCGGTAGATGTCGTTGCAGTAACAGGTCGCCAGGGCCAGGAACAACAACTCGCCCCCGTTGACGCTGGAACCAAACCCCGTTGCCCTGGGTGGGATGGTCAGACTGTGGACGTTGTCGTTGGTAGACAGCGTGACGTGATGTTGCCCTTCCCTGTTTTCCACGCGGGACGTGATTTTCATCTTGACATCTCTCCTGTGGCTCCGCAATGCCACACGTTGAGCTGGATAGAGAGCGGTCGGTGTTGGCAGGCGGGTGGCTCAGTCTGGGATTCTCAAAGCTAGGCCCAGTATAAGGGTGGCGGTTGACCTGTCAATAGAAGAATGGGGTGCTCATTCCCACCAGCGAAAATCAGCGGCGTATCTGCATCCATCAACGTCCCATTCTTCACGCCCGCCAGGACTATATCCACGCCCCAAAAATTCTATCGCCGGTCTATTGAAACCGTGTCGCGACGGGCCTTATCCTTGCCGCGTTCTATCTCTTAGTGGAAGGAGTACTGTCATGCAAGAGGTAACCGTCAACACGCCCAAGGGCAAGGGCGAACAGGTGGCGCGGCTGGCCCTGGAGATAGGCATCGCCGAGGCATCCGTCTCGTCAGCCTACACCTATGGCCCTGACCGGGAGCAGGACGTGGTCTCCATTGAGGTTTCCGCGCCAGAAGCGGCCGAGTTCATTCAGAAAGTCATGTCCGCTCCCTTCTACAACCCGGCCGACTTCACCATCGTGGCCGACGAGGTGATGGCCGTCATCTCCAGCGAGCCGCCGGAACTGGTCACCCGGCCGATGAAGATCTCGTCCACCTCCATCCTGCAGGACTTGTGGATGCAGAACCACGTCAACGCCGCCTATCTGGGGCGGGCTATCGTCTCTTCCCTGCTCGTGGCCTACGGCCTGATGGAGGCTGACATGACCATCCTCATCATCGCCTTGCTCTTCACCCCCTTCCTGACGCAAGACCTAGCCGTCGCCTTCGGCGGCTGGATGCGCGACTGGCAGTTGGCGCGGCGCGGCGCGCTGATTATGGGCCTGAGCACGCTCATCGCCATCCTGGCCGGCGTGCTGGTCGCCGTTGCCATGGATGGGCCGATGAAGTACGACCAGTTCGGCACGCTGCAATCGAATTTCATCATCTCCCTGCTGGTCGGTGTGGTGGCCGGGCTGGACACGGCCGACGAGGCGGGACGGCGTGAGTTCATCGCCGTGGCCGGCGCGGCCCAGTTCACCTCCTTTCCCGTCTGGTTCGGCATCGCCCTGATCCAGGGCTTTCCCGACGGCCAGACAACCGCATGGCGCATCGCCACCTTCTTCGTCAACATCGCCACCATTCTGGTCGCCGCGCTGGCGACCTACATCGCGTTGCGCTGCCAGCCGGACATCATCGCGCGCTATCTTCGGTCGGCGCGTAGCCAGAATTAGCTATTCTGACCGCTGTCAAGAGAACATTCCGTGAAAAGACGTTGAGTTGTATGAAAAGCGCTTGAGTCCGCGCGCCGTGTCTGTTAGAATGTCTGTGGGGGCTGGGATAGGAGGATTAGGGCAAGGGTTGGGAAGGCAAGTCTTTGTAGGAACGCAGTCACCAACGGAGCCTACCTGGTAGTCACATGACAACGGCGATTCCTGCTAACTCAATCAGTACCGTTAAGAGTTACGGGTTAGCTGGCATGACATCCAGTTTTGACGAGAGCGCCTATCGCATCCTTGTTCTGGACGACAATCACTCCTTGTTGCGTCTGGTCTCTACCGCGTTACAGAAAGCCGGTTTCCAGGTATCCACGTCTACGTCGGGCGAGGAAGGGCTGGAACACATCCACCGCCAAGGGCTGCCCCATCTCGCCCTGGTGGACATCGAGATGCCCTACGGCATGAACGGCTTTCAGTTTTGCGAGAGCGTCCTGGAATTCTCCGACTTGCCGATCATCATGCTGACGGCCATCAATGAAGACGAGACGATTATCCAGACCATCGACCAGTTCGCCGAAGACTACATCACCAAGCCGTTCAATCCGGGGGAACTGGTGGCGCGGGTGCGCCGCGTCTTGCGCCGCATTGGTGACTTCGCCTACACGCTGACGGCCGAGACCACGGTCGATGAGAATCTGTCCGTCAACTTCCCCGCTCAGCAAGTGCGCGTGAACGGCGAGACCATCAGTCTGACCCCCACGGAAACCAAGCTACTCTACATCCTGATGCGCAATGCCGGCCAGACCGTGACGACCGACTTCATCCTGCGCCGGCTCTGGCCGCTGGAGACCGTCTACGAAGACCGGCTGCGCGTCTACATCCATCGGCTGCGCAGCAAGATCGAGCGCCAGCCCGGCTCGCCGCGCTACATCACTTCGCAGCGGGGTGTGGGCTACAGCTTCGCCCGGAATTAAGAGGCTCACGCAAAGAGCGCAAAGAATACCAAGAACGCAAAGAAGATCTTTTCTTCCTTCGCGTTCTTGGAAAGCTTTGCGCTCTTTGCGTGAGCTTTCTTTTCAGCCGTTGTATTCGGCTTCGCCGACGGCCTGCCGGGCGGCCTGCTGTTCGGCCTGGACTTTAGCCAAACCGTTATGCACGACGGTGAGCGTCCGCTCCAGGTCTTCCTGTAGCTTGTTCAGCACTTCCACGATGTAGACGTCGGCGTCCTGGCGCAGCGCCTCGGCGTCACGGCGGGCGCGCTCGACGATGTTCTCCGCGCGGTGTTGCGCCGCGTTGACGATGGCGTCGCGCTTCACCAACTCATTCGCCTCTTGCCGGGAGAGTTCGCGGATGCGCTCGGCCTCTTCTTTGGCCTGGGCCAGAATGCGCTCTTTCTCAGCCTCGATGCGGTTGGCGCGCTTGATCTCCTCCGGCACGGCCACGCGCATCTGGTCGAGCAAGCTATAGACCTTCTCCTCATTGACCAGTATGTACGCGCTGAGGGGCACGCGCGTGCTCTCGTTCAGGGCCTGTTCCAGGCGGTCGACCAGATGTTGAATGTCCATACGTACTCACCTAATCACGAAGCGGCAGCGCGCCGGAGAACAAGTTGGGGTCGTCGGCGCGGAAACGGGCGTTGAGACTGTGGACGACGTTGGGCGGAACCATGCTCGATACGTCGCCGCCCAGCGAGGCGATCTCGCGCACGGTACTGCTGCTGACGAAGGAGTTTTCCTCCCGCGTCATCAGACTGACGGTCTCGATCTGCGGCGCGAGCCGCTGGTTGGCCAGCGCCGAGCGGAACTCGAACTCGAAGTCGGAGAAGACGCGCAGGCCGCGAATGATGACGCGGGCCTCGATCTGCTGGGCGAAGTTCACCAGCAGCCCGGTGAAGGGCATAATGGTGATGTTGCCGGGGCCGTCCAGCGCTTCACGGATCATCGCCACGCGCTCGTCAATCGAAAACAGAACCGATTTGGTGGGCCGCCGGTGGTCATAGACGGCGACGTACAACTCCTCGAACAGGTTGGCCGCCCGGAGCATCAAATCGAGATGACCATAATGAACGGGGTCAAACGTTCCGGGGTAGACGGCTCGTATTTGCAAATCTTTCCCTCCTTCTATCGCTTCGCCCGCCCACAGACGGGGCATAGCGTCTGAATCGATCTAGCTGGGGTCGGCCGCCTCCGCCCAAAACGCATCCAGTCGTTGCCGCAGCAAGCGATGCTCCGGCTGCTCCAGTTGCGGGTCGGCGGCGAACAATGCGGCCGCCTCCTCCTGGGCCATCTTGAGTACCGCCACATCGTGCAAGAGCGAGGCCAGCCGCAATTCCGGCAACCCGCTCTGTCGCCGGCCGAAAAACTCGCCCGGCCCGCGCAACTCCAGGTCGCGCTCGGCCAGTACAAAGCCGTCGTTCGTCGCCTCCAGCGCGGCCAGGCGCTGCTCAGCCTCGTTGCTCACGTCCTCGGCGATGAGGATGCAGTAGGACTGGTGCTCGCCCCGCCCCACCCGGCCGCGGAACTGGTGCAGCTGGGCCAGGCCAAAGCGGTCGGCCCCCTCGATGACGATGACCGTGCTGTTGGGCACGTCCACGCCAACCTCGATGACCGACGTCGCCACCAGTACGTCCGTCTCGTGCCCGGCAAAGGCGCGCATGGCCGACTCCTTATCGTCGGAGCGCAATCGCCCGTGCACCAGGCCGAGTCGCCGGTCGGGAAAGACCTGGGTGCTCAGCCGGCCGAACTCCTCCACCGCGGCGCGCGCGTCTATGGTGTCGGACTCTTCGACCAGTGGATAGATGATGTAAGCCTGTCGTCCCTCGGCCGTCTGGCGGCGGACGAAGCTGTAGGCCCGTTCGCGCTCCGAAGCGCGCAGCCAGCGGGTCTTGATCTCCTGGCGGCCGGGCGGCATCTCATCCAGCACCGACAGATCGAGATCGCCGTAGAGCGACAGGGCCAGCGTGCGCGGGATGGGCGTGGCCGACATGATCAGCAAGTGCGGGCTGATGGCATCCTCGCCAGCGCGCGGCCCCTTTTCGCGCAACGCCGCGCGCTGATCCACACCGAAGCGGTGCTGCTCATCCACGATAGCCATACCCAGTTGTTTGAACGTGACCGCCGGCTGGATGAGGGCGTGGGTGCCAATGGCGATGTGGATGCTGCCGTCGGCCAGGCCGGCCAGGATAGGCGGGCGCTCGGCGGCCGGCGTGTTGCCGGTCAATAGAGCAACGCGCAAACCCAGCGGCTCCAGCAACCGCCGCAGGCCGCGGTAGTGCTGTTCGGCCAGAATCTCGGTCGGGGCCATCAGCGCCGCCTGCGCCCCGGCCCAGGCGGCCGCGACCATGGCCGCCGCGGCCACAACCGTCTTGCCCGAGCCGACGTCGCCTTGCAGCAGCCGGTTCATCGGCCGCGACTGGGCCAGATCGGCCCGTATCTCCTCGACGACGCGCTGCTGGGCGGCAGTCAGTTGGTAGGGCAGCGCGTCGGTAAAGGCGGCGTACTGTTCATCGCTGATCGCCAGCGGCAAGCCGGGATGGGCCAGCCAGTCGCGCCGCTGGCGCTGGACGCCCAGTTGCAGCAGGAACAACTCGTCAAAGGCCAACCGCTGCCGCGCCCGGCGCATGGCCTCCTGACTGTCGGGGAAGTGCATCTGCTGAAGAGCGAAAGGCAATGAGTAAAGCTCGCGCCGCTTGCGGATGGGAGCCGGCAGCGGGTCGGGGGCGCGCGGAGCCCACTCCTTCACCGTGCGCTGCATGATCTCGCGCATCTTGGCGGCATTCAGTCCCTCGGTCAGCGGGTAGATGGGGACGATACGCCTCGTGCGCAGCGGCTCCAGTTCCACCGGCTCCCACTCCGGTGAGTTGAACAGCAGCCGGCCAAGGTACATCTCCACCTTGCCGCTCAGCACGATCTGCATGCCGGCCGGCAACTGGTCGAGCAACCACGGCTGGTTAAACCAGGTGGCCTGCACCGTGCCTGTGCCGTCGTTGACGATGCACTCTATGATGGGCTGGTTCGTGCGCGTGCGCCGCGACCGCGTCTGCCAGATAGTACCGATGACCGTGACTTGCTCGCCGTAGCGCAACTTGCTGATGGGGCGCAGCAGGGTGTAGTCGTCGTAGCGGCGCGGGAAAAGGTGTAGCAGTTCCCAGATGGTGGACGCGCCCAATCGCTCCAGCTTCTCGGCGATCTTGGGGCCGACGCCCTTGAGCATGGTGACGCGCTGGGCCAGGCCGCGCGGGTCGGGTTCCAGGGGCGGCCGGTCGGGTTCGTGGGCCTCGTCCACTTCGGGCAGCGGCGGCGCGGCCTCTTCCTCCACCTCTTCCAGCTCCGGCTCAGCCGCGGCCTCGACCGTCGCGGTGACGGGCGGGCGGGCCGGGGCCGGCTCCACCGGGGCGACCGGTGGCAGGGTCGCCTTTGCGGGTGGCGGAGGAGCCGGTTTGGCGGCGGGGGGCGGCGTGGGCTTGGCAGCGGGCGGAGGTGTAGGCTTGGCCGGCGGCGCGGCCGGAACGGGCGGCGCTTCGAGATGGCGCGCCCGGCGGCGCTGAATGCCAGCCAGCAGCGAATCGATGGCCCGCGCCCGCGCCTCCGCGCCCGACAGGCGGTTGTACTCCATCAGGACATCCGATACCTGTTCCGCCAGGCCCAGATCGGCCTCGTCTACGGCCTCCTCGCGCGCCTGCGTCACCCAGAAAACAGCAAACTGCCGGATGCCGCCGACAACCGCCTTGTTCTGATAGCCTTGTTGTTTCTCTAACTCGAGCACCCGCTCGAGTCGCTTCAATGCTCGCTCCATATGGTTAGTTGGCTCCCATTCGCATCCGTCCGGATCGGGCCGCCGCCAGGACGGGGCCGCCACCGACGCCGCTACTCGGCGCCGAGAATGTAGAAATAGTGCGCCTGCCCCCCCGCCACAACCTCGACCTCAACGTCGGGGTAGCGCCGGCGAATGTGGTCGGCCACCTCGGTCGCGCCCTCGACGGTCGCGTTCGCGCCGTAGTAGACCGTGACCAGGCCGCACTCGTCCACGTTCAGCCGCTCCAGTAGTTCATCCAGCACGACCCGCTCGTCCGTCCCGGAACTGCACAGGCGGCCATCGACCAGACCGATGATCGAACCTTCTTTGACCGTCACGCCGTCCAGCTCGACCGAACGGGTAGCGCGGGTCATCTCGCCGGTGTGTACCAGGGACAGCGCCCGTTCCATCGTCGTGGCGTTGACCGACACTTCCGCGTCGGGGTTCAGCGCCAGCAGCGCGGTGATGCCCTGGGGGACGGAACGGCTAGGGACGACGGCGACCTGCTTGGCGCTGAGATCGCGGGCCGCCTCGGCGGCCAGGATGATGTTCTTGTTGTTGGGCAGGACGATGACTTTATCTGTCGGCAGTTGCTCGATGGCCTGGAAGATCTCCTCGGTGCTGGGGTTATTGGTCTGGCCGCCGTTAACGACATAGGCCGCGCCCAGACTGCGGAAAATGCCAGCCAGTCCTGCCCCGCCGGCCACAGCGACCACTGCCACCTGCCCCGGTTGGACGGACGGCGCCGGAGCAACGGCCGGCGCGGCGGCGTGGACTATTTCCTCCATCTGCTCCTGCATATTCTCAACGACGACGTCCATGATCTGCCCCAGACCGATGCCATAGCTCAACGGCTGGCCGGGGTCTTTAACGTGCACGTGCACCTTGATGGCGTTCTCATCGCCCACCACAACCGTCGAGTCGCCCATGGCGTCGATGCGCGCCCGCACCTCGGCCACGTTGAGGTTGCGGCCGGTCAGGATGAATTGCACGTCGTAGGGGAACTCCAGTTCGCCGCCTTCCGGCACGGCGTGCGCCTGGGCCGGCAGCGGCGCGGCGGGTTGGGCGGGCAGGGCAACAGGCGCCGGCTCGGCGGTCGGCCCATTGAGCGGCAGCCGGCCGTCGGTGTAACGAAGCATGCCTTGCAAGATATAGACCAACCCTTGCCCGCCCGAATCAACCACGCCCGCCTGACGCAAGATGGGCAGCAGGTCGGGCGTTCGCTCCAACGCCTGCTGGCAGCGCTCGATGACGCGCTCCAGCATGAAGCGCAAGTCGTCGCTTTTGCGGGCGGCATCGGTCGCCTCAGCCGCGCCCTCGCGGATGACCGTCAGGATCGTTCCCTCGACCGGCCGCATGACCCCCTTGTAGGCCGTGTCGGAGGCGCTTTGCAGCGCGTGGGCGAGGTCGATGGTGCTAAAGGTTTCCTTGCCGCTCAGACCGGCGGCCAACCCGCGCCAAATCTGACTCAGGATGACGCCCGAATTGCCGCGCGCGCCCATCAGCGCCCCTTGCGCCAACTGGGCAGCGACCTTGCCAACGTAGCGCTCCTCGCTGGCCTCGACGCGCGCGTAGGCCGAACGCATGGTCAGCAGCATATTCGTGCCGGTGTCGCCGTCGGGGACGGGGAACACGTTCAACGAGTTGACGTGGTCGCGGTTCTGCTCTAGCCAGATCAGACCGGCGCGGGCCATCTTTCGCAGTTGCGGCCCGTTACAGTGGAGCCATTTCTCGCTGGTGGCAGACGGGGCTGCCAGAGTATTGGGTGCTGTGGACAAAATATCTCTCTTCCTCCGCGAAACCGCCGGCGGCT
>NZ_JAYRVJ010000024.1:0-3669 GCF_041918635.1 Promineifilum sp. (SeqCode) | reverse complement strand
TTCAGGATGTAGTTGACGCGCGTCGCCCAGGGCAGCTTGCCGAACAGCCGCCGCGTCGAGGCGACCAGCCACTTCCAGTGCAACAGCAAGTGGGTCACGATGGCCGCGCCGAAAGCGATGCCGAGCCACTCATGGATAGCCATACCCGTCGAACGCGGATCGAGCGCGAAGAGAAAGGCGATAAAGATAGCCAGGTCGACCAGGTAGTTGACCTTGACCGGGCTGGTTCTACGCCGCGCCGGCGCGTGGGTGGTCGTTGTTGAGTTGATGATCGTTGTCATTTGATTGCCTCCGTGCAACTGTCGGCATGATAGCGCCGCGATGTTTAGAGAGTGTGAAGGGGTTGTAAAGAGAATGTAGACTTTGGCGGCAAAGTCGGAGTCCGCATCCTCAGATGCGGACGGCCGCGACCAGGCCGACGGCCCCGGCGCGGATACACCACACAGCATCAGCTAAAGCCCGCATCTGAGGATGCGGACTCTGACCTGCTACGTGCCACCTGATAGTTGCCCCACTCCCCTACTCCCCCGCTCCCCTGCCCCCCGCCCACAAACAGGTATAATCAGCCCCGCCTATGACCGTCGAGCTACCGACCGGAACCGTCACCTTCCTGTTCACCGATATCGAGGGCAGCACCCGTTTGTGGGAGCGCTTCCCGGAGCCGATGCGGGCCGCCCTGACGCGCCACGACGAATTGCTACGCGAAATTGTGGAGGCCCACGCCGGCCGCATCGTTAAGACGACGGGCGATGGGGCCTACGCCGTCTTCGGCCGCGCCGCCGACGCGCTGGCTGCCGCCCTGGCTGCCCAGGTCGCCCTGCTGGCCGAGAACGCCCGCCCCGACCGCTTCGGCGGCCTGCCCGAAGACCTGAAGGTACGCATGGGGCTGAACACGGGCGAGGCCGAGGCCCGCGAGGGGGATTACCACGGTACGGCCCTCAACCGCGCCGCCCGTCTGATGTCGGCCGGGCACGGCGGCCAGATTCTCCTGTCGGCCGTCACGGCCAGCGTGGCCGAGAGCGCCCTGCCCGCCGGCGCGACGCTGCGTGACATGGGCGAGCACCGGCTGCCGGGGCTGGCCCGGCCGGAGCGGCTCTATCAGGTCGTCGCCCCCAGCCTGCCCAACGCTTTCCCGCCGCTGCGATCGCTGGGCGAGTACATCGTCAGCCTGCCCACCCCAGCCACCAGCTTCATCGGCCGCGACGACGAGGTACGCCGGCTGGTCGGCCTGCTGGGCGACCCGTCCATCCGGCTGCTGTCGCTGGTCGGCCCCGGCGGCGCGGGCAAGACGCGGCTGGCCATCCAGGCCGCCGGCGACCTGGCCCGCAACGTTTATCGCGCCGACCACGCCGAGGGCGCGTTGGGCGGGGCCGACCGCTTCCTCGACGGCATCTACTTCGTGCCGTTGGCCCCGCTGAACACACCCGAGTCGATGGTCTCGGCCGTGGCCCAGGCGGTTGGCTTCCGCTTCCGCCAGAGCGACGAACCGCCGCGCCGCCAGCTGCTCGACTTTCTGCGCCGCAAGCACCTACTGCTGGTGCTCGACAACCTGGAGCACCTGCTGCCGGAAGGGGGCGCGGATCTGCCGGCCGAACTGCTGGCCGAGTCGCCGGGCATCGGGCTGCTGGCTACTTCGCGCACGCGGCTTAACGTCCAGGGGGAGCACCTCTTTCCCGTCGGCGGCATGATCGCGCCCGATCCGCTGACGGTGCGGCGCTGGCAGACGTTGCGCTCGCCCGACATCGAGACGGAGGCGGCCAACTACAGCGCTGTGCGCCTCTTCTGCCAGAGCGCCGCCCGCGTCCGGCCCGGCTTCCGCCTGGGGCGCGACAACGTGCTCGACGTGGCGCGCATTTGTCGCCAGGTGGAGGGGCTGCCGCTGGGCATCGAGCTGGCCGCGGCCTGGCTGGAGGCGCTGAGCCTGCCGGAGATCGCCGCCGAGATTGAACACAGCCTCGACATCCTGGCAACGGAGCAGCGCGGCGTTTCCGACCGGCAGCGCAGCATTCGCGCTGTGTTCGATACGTCGTGGCAACTGCTGAGCGACCGGGAGCGGGCCATCCTGCCGATGCTGTCCGTCTTTCGCGGCGGCTTCGCCCGCGAGGCAGCCGAGTTCGTCGCCGCCGCCAGCCTGCGCGATCTGCGGGGGCTGGTCAACAAGTCGTGGCTCCAGGTGAACGACGAGGCACGAACGACGAATGACGAACGACAAACGACGAACCCAGAGCCGGCGGCTGGAGCGGATCGTTCCGAACTCGTCGCTCGTCGCTCGTCACCCATCGCTACCGGCGGACGCTTCCAACTACACGAACTCCTGCGCCAATACGCTGAGGAAAAGCTGCGCGAGATGCCCGACCTGGAGGTGCGCGCCCGCGACCGGGCTTCGCGCTACTACGCTCGCTTCCTGGAGAGCACCATGCGCCGTATGATTGGCCCCGAGCAGGTGCGCGCCCTCGACGCCGTGGCCGAGGAGTTCGACGACATCCGCGCCGCCTGGCGCTGGTGGGTGGAACAGGGGGCGTTCGAGCGGCTGGTCGACCAGATGTTGCTGCCGCTCTTCCTCTACGCCACCGCCCGGTTTGTCGGGTCGGACGTGGGGCCGTTGATTGATGAGGCGATTGTGGCGAGGAGGAGCGGGGGGGCGGGGGCGCAGGGGCGCGGGGGAGAAGCCGCCACTGACCAACGACCAACGACCAACAACCAACAACCGGATGCGCTCCTCGCCGCCCTGCTCATCGCCCGCATGGCCGTGTTCGAGCACTACATGACCGGCGAGTTCGGCATGGGCGACATCCGGCCGGCGTGGGAGATCGCCGAGGCGCTGGGCGACGACGCGCCGCGCCGGTTGGGGGTGTGGTACGGCGTCCTCTGCCTGTTCGCCGGCTACCAGATCGAGATGGCGCCGGCCGTGGCCCGGTTGCGGGCGTTCGTGGCCGGCGCGGCGGCCGACGAGTGGGCGCTGGCCGTCGGCCGGCAATCGCTGGCCCGGCTGCTGGCCCACGAGTTCGCGCCGGAGGCCGACCTGCTGGAGGCGCGCCGGCTGGTGGACGAGGCGGTGACCATCTTCGAGCGCATGGGCAACCGCGACGCCTGCGCCGTGGCCTACTCTGACCAGGCAATGATCAGCACCATGCTCGGCCGCTTCGACGAGGGGCATGACTTCCTCGACCGCGCCCAACCGCTGGCCGAGGCGGTGGGCAATTGGGGGCTGGTGTGGCAGTTGCTCCTCTCGCGCCGGGAGATGTTCCTGCAACAGGGGGAGCCGGAGCGCATGTTCCCGGTCTTTGATGAGATGCTGGCGATGAGCCGGCGGGTGGGCAACTACCGGCTGGAGGCCTGGACGCTCAGTTGGGACAGCATCTACGCTCTGCGCTACCACTCGGTCGAGCGGGCGCTGGCGAAGCGGCAGGCGGCGGCGGTGGTGGCCGAGGAGTTCGGGCTGGCCTACGACGCCGCCTGGAGCACGTTCGAGTTGGGCGAGATTCAGCGCGTGCGCGGCGACGTAGCGGCGGCGTGGCAGTGGTACGAGCGCTCGCTGCCCCTGTTCGAGCAAGCCCACGAGCCGATGGGCGCGGCCTTCCACCGGCGCGGGCTGGGCGACCTGGCCCTGCTGCGCGGCGAATGGGAGGCGGCCGACGGCCACTTCCGCGCCTATCTGGCCTGGTCGGA
>NZ_JAYRVJ010000023.1:0-8327 GCF_041918635.1 Promineifilum sp. (SeqCode) | reverse complement strand
TACGAATCGCTCCATGCCGTAGCCGAAGCAGCCGTTCACTGGTTGGATATCTTGCCGTTCGCCCAGTTCTGTTCCCTCATGGGTATTGATGAACGGCAACTCGCATTTGTTACCATACCTTTCGAATAATGACTTAGCTACAGGTGCAACCCACTTCAGCAAGTGGATCGCACCGAGCTTTAATGACTGATGATTTTGCTCAAGAACAACTTCGTCCGCTCATGCTGCGGGTTGTTGAAGAGTGTCTTGGGCGCGGCCGTCTCGACCACGCAGCCCTGATCCATGAACACCACACGGTCGGCCGCCGAGCGGGCAAAGCCCATCTCGTGCGTCACCACGACCATCGTCATGCCCCCGCGGGCCAGGTCGAGCATCACGTCCAGCACTTCCTTGATCATTTCCGGGTCGAGCGCGCTGGTCGGCTCGTCGAAGAGCATGATCTTGGGGTTCATCGCCAGCGAGCGGGCGATGGCGACGCGCTGCTGCTGGCCGCCGGAGAGCTGGCGCGGGAAGGCGCGGGCCTTCTCCGGGATGCCGACGCGCTCCAGTTGCTCCATGCCGATGCGCTCCGCCTCGGCCCGGCTGCGCTTGCGGATGAGCCGCTGGGCCAGGGTGATGTTGTCCAGCACGCTCAGGTGGCCGAACAGGTTGAACTGCTGGAAGACCATACCGACCTCGGCCCGGACGGCGTTGATGTCCGTCTTCTTGTCCTCCAGGTGGACGCCGTCAATGTAGATGTCCCCCTGACTGGGCGTTTCCAGGTGGTTGATGCAGCGCAGGACGGTGCTCTTGCCGGAACCGCTCGGCCCGACGATGACCACTACCTCGCCGCGGCGCACCGTCATGCTGAAGTCGTAGACGGCCCTGACGTTGCCGAAAGTCTTGTATAGATTCTCGATAATGATGATTTCATCGCCGAGAACGTGGGGAGTGGGGGCGTCATCGAGCATCTTGATGGAGTCTCCTTTCATACCAGCGCAGGCCCAGACTCAGGACGATGGTCATAGTCAAATAGAGAAAGGTCAACACCAGGTAGCTCTCGCGGAAGCGGAAGGTGCTGCCGGCGTAGAGGCGCGCCTGTTGGGTGATATCGCGCACGGCCAGCACCGAGATGAGCGAAGAGTCCTTAAGCATGGCAATGAAGTCGTTGCCCAGCGCGGGCAGGACGTTGCGGATGGCCTGGGGCAGGATGACGTAGCGCATGGCCTGGCCGCCGTTCAGCCCCAGCGAGCGCGCCGCCTCTGTCTGGCCGTGGGGGACCGACTCGATGCCTGCCCGGAACACCTCGGCCAGAAACGCGCCGTAGATAGTCGCCAGCGCGACAATGCCACGCGTGGCCGGCGAGATACTCTGGCCGGAGATGCCAATCGCATCGGCGACGGCCGGGACGATGACGTAGGCCACGGTGAAAATGAGTACCAGCGTCGGCACGCCGCGAATGAACTCGATGTAGGTGATGGCGACGTTGCGGATGACCACGTTCTGACTGACGCGCCCCAAACCGGCCAGCAGGCCGACGATCAAAGCGATACCGAAGGCCACTAGCGTCGTATAGATGGTGACCGTAATGCCGGCGCCGATCAGCCCTTCTAGACCGCTTCCCTCCAGCCCCGAGACATCGCCGAAACCGCCGCGAATGAAGTCAAAGGCCCGACGGTAATCCTCGTTGGTCAAGATGAGGAGGAGCATCAGCCCCAGGAAGCCGATAATAGCTACCAGCCACCAGGGCGAGCGGTGCCACTGAATGCCGCCTCTATCCACCTCTATCCTTTGCACCTCGGTTGCCATGGATCCTCCGTTTATTCGTAATGTGCGCCACGACGCGGCTCAATCGCCGCGCCCAATGATACCCCGCTCGCGCCAAATGCAAAGACGCCGGGTCTAGCGTCCCGGCGTCTTTGTGGTTAATAGATGCGACTTGAGTTACCCGAGAGGTTAGGGCGCGGGCGTGGGTGTTGGTAAATCCTCGTAGGTAATGCTAAACGCATCGGAGAAGTACTTCTCCGCCAACTGATCCAGCGTGCCGTTGGCCCGCAGTTCGGCCAGCGCGGCATTGAACGCGGGGACCAACTCGCTACCCTTGGGGAAGACGAAACCGAGCTGATCGCTGGACATCGACTCGCCGACCAGCTTCAATTGGTCGGCATTGACGCCAATGTACCCCTGGCCGGCCGTCTCGTCGAGGATAACGGCGTCCACGTCCCCGGCGAGGAGCGCCTGGACGGCAAAGGAGAACTGCTCGAAAGCCTGGATACGCTCGGCCGGCAGCAGTTCGGAGGCTGTCTCGAAGTTCGTCGTGCCCGTCTGCGTGCCGATGATCAATTCGGCGTTGTCGACAAATGACTGCACCGAGTCGAAACGCGCCTCGTCGGCGCGCGCCAGCAGACGCTGGTCAATGTTGATATAGCCGTCGGAGAAGTCAACAACCTGGCGGCGCTCCTCGGTAATGGTGATGCCGTCGGCGGCCATGTCATACTGGCCATCGGCCACAGCCTGGATCATGCCTTCCCACGCCGCCTCGACGAAGACCGGGGTGCAGTTGAGCAACTCGCACATGGCGCGAATGGCGTCATAGTCCCAGCCGGCCGGCTCGCTGGTCGCTGGGTCAATATAGTTGAAGGGCAGATAGGCGTTCTCCAGAGCGATGGTGATCTCCCGGCCACCCAGGTCAGGCAGAGCCGAGGTCTCGCCGCTTTCCGCGCCTTCGGCCGTCGATTCGGCCGCGCCCTCAGCCGGGGCTTCGCCCGCGGCCGGCTCTTCGACAGCGCCCCCTCCACAGGCCACCAGGGCCAGCGATAGGAGCAAGACAAACAACAAGGCAACTTTCTTAACCCACATGTGCTTCTCTCCTTCTGAGCTTGGTGTGGTCTCCCGATAAACGGAACGCGCCCATCGGCGACCGGTCCGGTTCGGCGCCGGCCAGGTCGTTGTGCCAGGCGCGGACAACGGGCTGGATTATAGCCAAGTTCCAGAGATGGTCTAGGGTGGGAGGGAGCGATTTGACAAATCGCCCTACAGGCATTGCGTCGGATTACAGCCGGACAGGCTCCTGATGGGTGCGGCAGTGGGCGGCGTCGATGATGCTCAACACCCGCTCCACGGCCACCTCCGGCCGGCCTTCGGGGTTCACAACGCAGTAATCGAACTCCGCCAGCCGCTTCATCTCCTGCCGGGCAGTGGCGGTGCGCAGGGCCATGCCCTCCTGCGTGTCCTGCTTGCGCTGATGCAGTCGCCGCACTAGTCCCCCTTCTGTCCGCGTCGTCAGGAAGACGGAGATGGCGTTGGGGATCAAGTGGCGAACGGTGGCCGCCCCCTGAACGTCGACGCGCAGGATGACGTCGCGCCCGCTGGCCAGGGCGTCGCGGATTTGCTGCTTGGGGATACCTTTGTAGTCGTTGTAGACGATGGCATACTCCAGCAGTTCGTTCGTCTCGATCATGTGGGCGAACTCGTCGAAGTTGACGAAGAAGTAGTCGAGGCCGTCACGCTCGTTGTCGCGCGGCGGACGGGTGGTGGCTGTCACCACGAAGTAGAAGCTGTCCGGCCGGCGCTCGATCAGCATCCGGGCCACGGTGTCCTTGCCCACGCCGGAGGGGCCGGAGAGGATGAGTAGCAGCGGGTATTCCGGACAGTCGTACAAGTTGTCTTGCATCGTTAATTCGCTCCCAGTATCGCGTGTAGTAGGGGCAGCCCTGCGTGTCTGCCCCAGGGCGCACACGCCGGTGCGCCCCTACCACACAAAGGCCCTGGTTGCCGCGGCGCGGCGGCGGGCCGTATAATGCTCCATTGTAACAACTTTCGCGCAAAGGGTGGGTAAGTAATGAGGGAAAAAAATGCCCGTCTATGAATACAACTGCCGCGCCTGCGGCCGGCGCGTCCGCCTGTTCATGTCCTTCGCCGAGTATGACCGGGCCGCGCCCACCTGTCCCCATTGCGGCAGCGCCGAGCTAAAGCGGCGTGTTGGCCGCGTCGCTCTGGGCCGGCCGGAAGGGGAGCGGCTGGACCGTATGATGGACGGCGGCGCGTTCGACGGCCTGGACGAAGACCCCCGGGCGATGGGCCGTTTCATGCGCGAGATGAGCCAGGAGATGGGCGAGGACATGGGCGATGAGTTCGACGAGGTGGCCGGCCGTCTGGCCGCCGGCGAGTCGCCGGAGTCCATCGAGCAGTCGATGCCTGAGATGGGAGCGGGGGAATAGAAAGTGCGCTGCGCTTTCTATTCCCCCGTATTCTCAAACGGCCACCACCGACGCCTGCGACCCCGCAGCCGTCTTCTCGACCTCGACGCGCGCCGGGAACTTGTCGCGCAGCTCGTCGATGTGGGTGATGACCAGGATGCAGGCGAATTCCGACTGCACGGTGTTGATGGCCTCGACGAGACGCTGCCGCCCTTCCGGGTCCTGGCTGCCGAAGCCCTCGTCGATCACCAGCGTGCGCAACCGCGCCCCGGCCCGCCGCGCCAAGACCTGGGACAGGGCCAAACGGATGGCGAAGTTGACGCGGAACTGCTCGCCGCCGCTGTAATTCTCGTAGGGCCGCTCGCCCGCGCCGTCGGCGATCTTGATATCCAGCGTTTCGATCAGGTCGTCGTTACCCTTGCGCTTGCGCTGTGTGGCGAACGTGACGCGCATCTCCCCGCCGCTCAGCCGGTAGAGTAACTCATTGGCGTGCTCCTCGATCTCCGGCAGGGCCAGGTCAATGAGCAGCGCCTGCACCCCGTTGGTGCCGCAAGCCACTTCCAGCTCTTTCAGCCGGGCGACGCGACCGGCCAACGCTGTCTTCTCCGCTTGCAACCGCTCCCGCTCCTGACGCTGCTTGTCGAGTATATCGACCCGCTGGCGCATCGCGCCCATACTTTGCGAGGCGTGGCTCACCTCATCGCGCAGCCGCGCCATCTCGGCCTCGGCCTCGCGCAGATCGCCGCCGCCGGCCTGCAACGCCTCCAGGGCGCGCCGGCCCTCCTCGCGCCGGGCGCGCAGATCGGCCACGCGGCCGGTCAGCGCCTCGCGCTGGCGCAAACTCTCCTCCAGCGTGTCGCTCAGCGGCTTCACCGCCGACTCGGCCTGGAGCAATGTGCGGTGATCGACCGGCGCGGAGGCCAACTCGCTCAACCGCGCGCGGGCCGCCGTGTGGGCCGCGGCGTCATAGGCTACCGCCGCCAGCCGCGCGTTGACCACGGCCAGCGCCGCGCGTTCCTCCTCAGCAAACGCCTCCTCGGCCAGCCGGCGGCGCGTCTCTTCCAGGGCCGGGCGGTGCGTCTGTTCCCACTCCGTCGCCGTCCGTTCCAGTTCGCCGCAACGGGCCTCGTCCTTGCTGACCTGCGCCTGAACTATCTGGTACTCGCGGGTCACCTGACGGGCGCTCTCGGCGGCCGATTTCGATGCCTCGACGCGCGCCTCCAGTTCATCTAGCTCGGCTTTGTTCGCCAGCCGGGCGTTCAGTTCAGCCAGACGGGTTCGTTCCGCGCCGTCCTTCCATGCCTGCAGCGACGCCTCTATGCTGTTCAGATACGCCTCGGCCTTGGCCACTATCGATTGCTTGCGATCGCGCTCCCGCTCCAGGGTCGGCTGCCGCTTCAGGGCAGCTTCCAGCGCGGCGATTTCCTTGTCCAACACGTCGAGCTGGGGGCGGTTGCGGCGGTGCTTATCGCCCTGCTGTTTGCCCTCGGCTTCAAGCTGGCTTATCGCCTGGACGCGGTGTTGCTCGCTAAGTGGCTGGCCGCAGAGGGGACAATCCTGGCCCGTCTCGGCCTCTAATTGGGCGATGCGGGCTTTCCTGTCGTCCATTTCCTCGCGCAGGCGCTCTTGCTCGCTCTTCAGAGCGGCCTGCTCCGCGCGCTTGTCGGCCAATTGCTGCCGCTGGTCGGCGATGGCGCGCAGATCGGCCACGGCCGCTTCCAGCGCGGCCCGATCCAGGTCGTAGCTCCGCTGCAACTGGACTTGTTCCGCCTCCCAGCGGGCGATGTCGCCGGCGCGCGCCTCCAGTGTGGCGTACTCCTGTTCCCACAATCGCCGGTTGGTGTGCGCCTCGTGGAGCGTCTCGCGCGCCTCGCGCCACGCCTGTTCCTGTTGGGCCGCCTCATCCATCTGCCGCGCCAGCCGGGCCAGCCGCGCCTGGCCGGCGGCCAGCTTGTCGGCCAGCGCCGCCTGTTCGGCCGCCGCCGCGGCGGCCCGCGCCTGCCGCGCCTCCAACTCCTGCTGTTGCTGCTCCAGCCGGGCGGCGGCGGCGGCGATAACCCGTTCCAGCGGGGCCATCTCGCCGCGCAGACGGTGGTGCTGTTCGGCGCGCTCCGCCCAGCCGGCCAGGGCGGTCTCGGCCGCGTTGTAGGCGGCGAAAGCGGCTTCGACCGCCGGCCGGCGGTCGAGCACGGCCCGGTACTCCTCCAGTTGCGCCCGGCGCTGGGATACGGCCCGTTCGACGCGCTGGAGCTCTTCTTCGGCCCCGGTCAGGTCGGTCGCCACCCGCGCCACCTGCTGCCGCTGCTGCTCGATCAGCGCCCGGTTCTGGCGCAGGGTCTGCACCAGCGCCTCCTGCGCCTGGGCCTGGGTCTGGAGCGCGGCCAACCGGGCCTCGGCAAGTTCCAGCGCCCGGCGGCGCTCCGGTTCCTCGGCCAACTCCGCCTCCACGTCGAGCAGTTGGGCGTTAGCAACGGCTGCTTGCCGCTCCGTCTCCTTACGCCGCTCGGTGGCGCGCTCCTTGTACTCGTTCCAACGGTCGACGCCCAACACCTCGGCCAGGATCTGCTTGCGCCGCGTCGCGCCGGTGCTGGCGAACTCATCCACCTTATTTTGCAAGAGGAAGCTGGCGTTGGTGAAGAGGTCGTAATTCATGCGCAGCAGCGCCTCGATGGCCGCCTCCGTCTCGCGCAGCTTCGACTCGGTCAGCACACGCCAGCGCGCCTCCCCTTCACCCTCGTCGCCGCGCACGTGGAGCTCCAGCGTCGTCGTCTTGCCGATCGCTTTGCGGCGGATGACGCGGTAGATCGCGCCCTCTAGCTCAAAGATGAAGACGACCTCGGCCGCCTCGCCCGGCGGGGCGGCGCGGTTCACCAGATTGTCATCGCTGACGACGCGGCACTTGCCGAATAGCGCCCAGGTGATGGCATCCAGGATGCTCGACTTGCCTGCGCCGTTCAGCCCGGAGATGCAGGCCAGTTGCACGCCGCGCAGGTCGATGACCGCCGTCTGGCGGTAGGACAGGAAGTTGGTCAGGCGGAGTTCGTGGGGGATCATGGCGGAAAATAGGGGCTAGGGGCTAGGGGTTGGGGGCTAGGGGAAGAGCGCTCTTTCCCTAGCCCCCAACCCCTAGCCCTTGGTCCCTGCTTGAAAGCCCAGCACCTCTTGGGCGAGTTGGCCGAGCGCTTCGACTTCGGCCTCGGACTTGTTGGCGGTCTGCCAGTGCAGGATGAGTAGCTCGTAGGGCGAGAGGGACTCGACAGCAATACCCTCCGGCAATCGCACGCGCTTGTCGCCGGTGCGGTGCTTGACCAGGCGCAGGTCGAACGCCCCCTCGAAGCGCTCGCGGATGGCGCGCTCGTCCAGCAGCGCCTCCTGCTCGTAGGGGTACTCCAGTCGCAAGCGGCAGATGGCCCCGGCGATTCGCTCGGCGGATGGCAGCTGTTTCATGATGATGTCCATGAACCCATCTGCTCCGTCGAGGCGAATGGGATGGTCGATGAACGGCCGCGTCTCCAGCGGCACGAAGCGCCACGTCGCCCGGCCGCGCTCGATCTCGGCCAGCACGTACCCTTTCGACTCGTGCGCCTCGCCGAAGTCAATGCGCTCGATGGAGCCGGGGTAGACGACCGGCGGCTGTTCGTTGAGGCTCTGGTGCTTGTGGATGTGGCCCAGCGCCACGTAGTCGAAGCGCGGGTCGCACACCAGACCGCGCTGCAAGACGAGTTCCTGCCCCAGCATAACCAGGCGCTCGCTGCCGTAGCTCGCTCCCTGCACGCTGGCGTGCGCAGTCAGGATGAGTGGCAGCGACGGGTCTACGTCGCGGGTCAGCGCCGTCTCCAGACCATCGTAGATACGCTCGAGGATGGCGTCGTGCACGTCCTCGTGCGTCTTGCCACTCATGTCATGGCGGGCCAGAAAGCGGCTACGCGTGACCCAGGGCAGAGCCAACACCTGCACCGGCGCGCCCAACTCCTCCGGCCGCCACAGGTGCAGCTTGTCGGCCACGTGGATGTGGGGCACAGCCAGCGTGGCGAACTCTTGTAGGGTGTGGGCGCGGTGCTCGGCCGGGGCGATGTCGTGGTTGCCGATGAGCAACAGGGTGGGGATGCCGGCCCGCGACAGGCGCATCATCCGCTCGCCCCAGGCGCG
>NZ_JAYRVJ010000022.1:0-3846 GCF_041918635.1 Promineifilum sp. (SeqCode) | reverse complement strand
GGCGGGTCTTGTTTTGGGGCTTTTTTTTTTTCGTGTTTGGGGTTTTTTTTTTTTGGGGGTTGTTTTTTTTTGTTGTTTTTTCCATTTTGTTTTGGTTGTTTGGGGTTTTTTGCTTTGGGGCTTTTATGCGGGTTTTTTTATACGTCGGGATTGGTAGCGGGGGGGGGGGTAGCTGGGGTGGGGGGGCGCATGCTCAGATGCGCGCTAGGTAGGGCCGGCGGCGCGGGTTCAAAGCGCTTCTTTCTCCCCTGCACCCCCGCTCCCCTGCTCCCCTGCTCCAAACTCCAGCACACGACCATATCAATGGAACAAGCACCCGCCCGCCCCGCCCACCCCACCCGCGCCTACGCCGCCCTCGCGTTGGGTCTGCTGGGCATGGGCTTCTCCGGCATCTTCGTCAGTCTGGCCGACGCGCCGGGGGCGGTGGCCGGCTTCTACCGCATGGCCATCGCCAGCGCCGTGCTGGCCCCGCTCTTCGTGCGCGGCTGGCTGACCCAGGCCCACCCCGGCCGGCGCGAGATCGCCATCGCCCTGCTGGGGGGCCTCTTCTTCGCCGGCGACCTGTTCTTCTGGAACACGGGCATCCTCATCAGCGGGGCCACCAACCCGACGCTAATGGGCAACACCGCGCCCATCTGGGTCGGGCTGGGGGCGATACTGTTCTTCGGCGAGCGGCCGGGCCGGCTGTTCTGGTTGGGGCTGCTGGTGGCGATGCTCGGCGCGGCAGTCATCCTGGGCGTGGACGCGCTGAACGACGTGGGGCTGGGCACGCTGTTCGGCATCTTCTCCGGTATGTTCTACGCCGGCTACTTTCTCGTCGTCCAGCGCAGCCGGCAGAAGCTGAACACCCTGACCGCCTTCTGGCTGTCGTCGGCCGGCTCGGCGGTCATCCTGTGGTTGATGACGCGCCTGCTGGGCCAACCGCTGACCGGCTATTCGACCTTCACCTACCTCAACTTCCTGGGGCTGGGGCTGGTCGTCCACGTCGGCGGGCAGATGGCCGTGGCCTACGCGCTGGGCTATCTGCCGGCCTCCACCGTCTCGCCCATCCTGCTGTTGCACCCGGTGGTCACGGGGCTGCTGGCCGTGCCCTTCCTGGGCGAGGCGCTGACGGTCGTCCAGGCGCTGGGCGGCGGCGTGGTGCTGGCCGGCATCTATCTGGTGTTGCGCAGCCGGCAGCCGCGTTAGTGTAGCGCGGGTTGTCAACCCGCCGCCAATCGCGGTTTGCCAAAACGCGCTACAAACCAAAGGAGATCTGTTATGCGTCCTATCGCCGTTGTGCTTGTCCTGATCGCGCTCATGCTCGCCGCCCTGTTCGGCGCGCCGCCCGCCCGCGCCGCCGACCTGACCGCGGCCACCGAGGCCGAACTGGTCGCCGCCCTCGCCGCCGTCAACGCCGCCGGGGCCGGGACGCATACCATCACCCTGACGGCCAGCATCACCCTGACCGCCCCCTTGCCGCCGCTCAATAACCCGGCGGCGACCAGCCTGATCCTGGACGGCGGCGGCCACACGCTGGACGGCGGCGGCCACGGCCCCGTCCTCAGCGTCGCCGCGGGCACGACGGCCACCGTCCGCGCCATCATCGTCGCCGGCGGCTCGGCCGAGCGGGGCGGCGGCATCCACAACGCCGGGAATCTGACCATCGCCAACAGCACCATCGCCGGCAACAGCGCCGCGCGCGGCGGCGGCGTCTACGTCGAGGCCGTCGCCGGCCGGGCGTCGCTGACCATGACCGACGCCATCGTGACCGGCAACGAGGCGGCGCTGGGCGGCGGCCTGCACGCCTACGCCACGGGCGGCCATGTCGCGGGCGTCGCGCTGACCCGGGTGGCGGTGCGCTACAACCGCGCCACGGGCGACGGGGGCGGCATTGGGCTGCTGGCCGAGGCGGAGGGCGTGGTCAACCTGACCATGACCGACAACACGCTCTTGCAGAACGTCGGCCAGCAAGGGGGCGGGCTGGGCAGTCTGGCCGACGGCGGGCGCGTCTCGGCCAACGTCATTCGCAGCGCGGTGGAGAGCAACCGGGCCGCGGCCGGCGGGGGCCTCTTCCACGGCGCGCAGAACGGCGGCGGCAGCCAGCTCGACGTGGTGCAATCGACCCTGGCCCATAACCGGGCGACGAACGCCGGCGGCGGCATCGCCAACTGGGCGCGCGGCGGCGGGACGGTGCAACTGACGCTGTTCAACGCCACGCTGTCGGCCAACCGGGCCGACGTCGACGGCGGCGGGCTGCACAGCGCCGTGGCCGACGGCAGCGCGGCGGCCAATCTGGCCTACAGCACCCTGGCGGGCAACACGGCCGGCGCGGGGGGCGGGGGCATCCACACCGTGGCCTTCGGCGGCGCGTCCACGGCCACGCTGACGGCGACCCTCGTCAGCAACAGCGCCGGCGACGGCCCCGACTGCGAGCGGCCGAGCGGCAGCATCATCTCCACCGGCTACAACCTGGCGGGGGACGGCACGTGCAACCTGTTGCAGGGTAGCGACCAGCCGGCGGCGCTGGCCGGGTTGGAGCCGCTGGCGCTGAACCCGCCCGGCGCGACGGCGACCCACGGGCTGCGCTTCGCCAGCGCTGCCCTCGACCGCATTCCGCCCGGCGCGGCCGGCTGCGGCACGATCATCAAGACCGACCAGCGCGGCGCGCCCCGCCCCGCCGGCGCCCGCTGCGACGTGGGCGCGTTTGAGCAACAGCCGGGGGATGTGGAGGTGTTTCGGGTGTACGTGCCGTTTGGGTAGGGGCAGACCTGCGTGTCTGCCCCTTTGCGTGTGTCTGCCCCTTTGCGTGTGTCTGCGCCCTTGCGTGTCTGCCCCCTTGCGTGTCTGCCCCCCGCGCGCAGGGGGCGCACGCGCAGGGGGGCGCACACGCAGGTGCGCCCCTACCGCCGCACCAACCGAAACGCAATCCCCCGCCCCATCCCGCTGACCTGGGCCAGGTGGATCCACAGCAGGGCCAGGTTCTCCAGGTGGCGAGCGGCGGAGAGGTCGCCGGCATCGACGACCTCGAAGCCCAGTTCCTCGGCCAGTTGCCAGACGGCCGCCTTGGCCATCTCGTCGTCGCCGCACAGGAACATCGTCGTCGGCTGGCCGTTATAGGCGGGGGCGGCCATGTTCTCCGCGCCGGTGGTGTTGAACGCCTTAACCACCTTGGCCTTGGGGGCCCAGGCGGCGATCTGCTCCGCGCCCGACTCGCCGTTGCCTACGGCCGAGCGCAGGCCGGGGGCGATGGGGTTGGTGCAGTCGATGAGGACTTTGCCGGCCAGGTCGCCGGCCATCTCCAGCCGCTCGCGGGCGGCGCTGTAGGGCACGGCCAGGACGACGATGCTGCTGCGGGCCACGGCGTCGCGCACGGCGGCGGCCGAGGCGTTGGGGCCGGCGTCCTCCAGCAGCGCGCCGACCTTTGGGTTGCCCGGCTGGCGCGAGCCAAAGGTGACCATGTGCCCTCGCGCCGCCCAGCCCTTGCCCAGCGCCGCGCCGACGTGTCCGGTGCCGATGATGGCGATTTTCATGCGCCCCTTCCTTGAAGAAGAAGTAATCCACAGATTTCGCAGATTACGCAGATTCAAGACGATCACATACGGAGTCTGTGCCGTCTGTTAGCGCCTCTGTCTGTTCGCCTTGGGGCTTCAAGATACCCTATCTATGGGCCATCGGCAACCGCAATAGAGGCTAGGGAAGAGCGCCCTCCCCTAACCCCTCCCAAAGGGCGGGGGACTAGAGCGCGCCCTCCCCTAGCCCCTGCCAAAGGGCGGGGGACTAGAGCGCGCCCTCCCCTAACCCCTCCCAAAGGGCGGGGGACTAGAGCGCGCTTCCCTAGCCCCTAGCCCCTAGCCCCTATCCCCT
>NZ_JAYRVJ010000021.1:0-3221 GCF_041918635.1 Promineifilum sp. (SeqCode) | reverse complement strand
GGGCAATCTGGAAGAGGATCACTGGGAGTGGCACGCCTACGACACCGTGAAGGGTTCCGACTACCTGGCCGACCAGGATGCCGTGGACGTGCTGTGCAAGGAGGCCATCGACACGGTCATCGAGTTGGAGCACATGGGGCTGCCGTTCGACCGCCTGCCCAACGGCCGCATCTCCCAGCGCCGCTTTGGCGGCCACACCAACAACGAGACGGGCAAGCCGGTCATGCGCGCCTGTCACGCCGCCGACCGCACCGGCCACATGATCCTGCAAACGCTCTACCAGCAGTGCATCAAGAACCGGGTCAACTTCTTCGACGAGTTTCACGTCGTTGACCTGATCCGCATGGGCGACACGGTGCGCGGCGTCATCGCCTACGAGATCGCCACCGGCGAGCTGCACGTCTTCCACAGCAAGGCCGTCCTCTTCGCCACGGGCGGTTGGGGGCGCTGCTGGGAAGTGACCTCCAATGCCCACTCCCTGACCGGCGACGGCACGGCCATCTGCCTGCGCAACGGCGTGCCGCTGGAGGACATGGAGTTCTTCCAGTTCCATCCGACTGGCATCTACAAGCTGGGCATCCTCATCACCGAGGGCGTGCGCGGCGAGGGCGGCATCCTGCTGAACGGCAAGGGGGAGCGCTTTATGGAGCGCTACGCCCCATCGATCAAAGACCTCGCCAGCCGCGACGTGGTCAGCCGGGCCATCTTCCTGGAGATTCAGGCCGGCCGGGGCGTCAACGGCCAGAACTACGTTCACCTGGACGTGACGCCGGAGACGGTCAACAAGTATCTGGCCGAGGCGGGCGAGACGCGGCGCATCGACCGCCACTACATCGAGTCGAAGCTGCCCGACATCGCCGACTTCACGCGCACCTACCTGGGCATCGACCCGGTGGAGGAACCCATGCCCATCCAGCCCACGGCCCACTACGCCATGGGCGGCATCCCCACCGACCTGGACGGCCGGGTCATCCTGGGCGCGGAGAAGCGGGTGCTGAACGGCCTCTACGCCGCCGGGGAGTGCGCCTGCGTCTCCGTCCACGGCGCGAACCGGCTGGGCACGAACTCGCTGGTCGACCTGGTGGTGTTCGGCCGGCGGGCCGGCCGCCACATCGTCGAGTACTGCCAAGGGGCCGAAGGCGGCCGGCTGGCGACCGACACCGGCCGCGCGGTCTACGGCGAACTGGAGCGCATCCGCAATGGCTCCGGCGGGGTCAAGCCGCACACGCTGCGCCGCCGCATGCAGCAGACGATGACCGAGAACGTCGGCGTGTTCCGCACCGAGGAATCGATGAGTAAGGCGGTGGAGGACTTGCGCCAGTTGCGCCACGAGTACGACACCCAACTCCAGATCGACGACAAGGGCCGCCAGTACAACACCGACCTGCTGGAGGCGTGGGAACTGGGCTGCCTGCTGGAACTGGCCGAGGTGACGGCGCTGTCGGCCTGCGCCCGCCAGGAGAGCCGCGGCGGCCACGCCCGCGACGACTTCCCCGAGCGCAACGACGAGGTATGGCTGAAGCACTCGCTCTGCGCCCGCGACGAGAAGGGGGCGTACTCGCTGGACTACAAGCCGGTCGTGCTCGGCCGCTACGAACCGAAGAAGCGCGTCTACTAGGAGGCACACGATGCAAGCCAAGCTGCGAATCCGGCGCTTCAACCCGGAAACCGACAAGAAGCCCTGGTGGGGCGAATACACGCTGAACGACGTGCTGCGGACGGACACCGTGCTCGACTTGCTGCACCGCGTGAAGTGGGAGCAGGACGGCACGCTGACCCTGCGCCGCTCGTGCGCCCACGGCGTCTGCGGCTCCGACGCCATGCGTATCAACGGGGCCAACGCCCTGGCCTGCAAGACGCTGGTCAAGGAGTTGGGCGGCAAGGGGGAGACGATCAAGATTCAGGTCGAACCCATCCTGGGGCTGCCGGTGGAGAAAGACCTGATCGTGGACATGGAGCCGTTCTTCGACCACTACCGCTCGGTCATGCCCTTCCTGATCAGCGACCAACCCGTGCCGGCCGACGGGCGGGAGCGCCTGCAATCGCCGGCCGACCGGGAGCGGTTCGACGACACGACGAAGTGCATCCTGTGCGCCGCCTGCACAACTTCCTGCCCCAGCTTCTGGGCCGACGGGCGCTACGTGGGGCCGGCGGCCATCGTCCAGGCCCACCGCTTCATCTTTGACTCGCGCGACGAGGGCTTCAACGACCGGCTGGAGGTCATGGCCGACACGTTCGGCGTCTGGCGCTGCCGGACGATCTTCAACTGCACCAACGCCTGCCCGCGGGAGATCAAGGTCACGGAGGCTATCGCCGAAGTCAAAATGGCTATCACCGCCGGTAAGGTTTAAGAAGGAAGAATCCGTAGATTACGCAGATTTGGCAGATTTTCTTCCTTAATCTGCGAAATCTGCGTAATCTGCGGATTCTCTTCTTGCGGCCAGCCGCTCCAGCACGACCTGCCGCACCTCGGCTTGCACAATCTCCGGCGGGCGGTCGGCGTCGATGAGACGCCAGCGAGCGGGGTCGGCAGCCATGAGGGCGTGATAGCCGGCCCGCACGCGCTGGTGGAAGGCCAGCGCTTCCAGGTCGAGGCGGTTCATCTCCTCCCCTTCGACGCGCCGCCGGGCCAGGCCGCGGGCGGCGTCGATGTCCAGCAGCAGGGTCAGGTCAGGCGTCAACCCCCCGGTAGCGTAGGCTGTTAGCCTGCGCAGATCGTCCAGGTCTAGCCCCCGCCCATACCCCTGATAGGCCATCGTGCTGTCAGCGTACCGGTCGCACAGCACGATTCGCCCGGCGGCCAGCGCCGGGCGAATGCGTTCGGCCACGTGCTGGGCGCGCGAGGCGGCGTAGAGCAGCACCTCGGTCGTGGGGTTCATGGCCGTGTTGGCCGTGTCGTGGAGCACCGCGCGAATCTGGTCGCCGATGGACGTGCCGCCCGGCTCGCGGGTCAGAAGCACGTCGTAGCCGCGCTCCCGCAGAAAAGAGGCCAGCGGCCGGATCTGGCTGCTCTTGCCCGCGCCTTCGGGGCCTTCCAGGGTGATGAACATGGGTTACAGAGCAGGGGAGCAGGGGGGCGGGGGAGCGGGGGTGAAAGAAGCGCCGGCCTGCCGGCTCTTTCTCCCCTGCTCCCCCGCACCTCCGCTCCCCTGCATGCTTGTGCTACTACTCGTTGCGAGCCGTATTAAAGACGCGGACGTGCCGGTAAGGCTCGCGGCCGT
>NZ_JAYRVJ010000020.1:0-2195 GCF_041918635.1 Promineifilum sp. (SeqCode) | reverse complement strand
CTTGTAATGCTTCACGTCGCGGTAGCTCTTGCGCTCCCCCAATTGCGTCAGGCCGAGGTAGAACTCCTTGATGTCGGCGTTGTCGGCCAGGGTGGCTGCCGGGCCGTCGAGGACAATGCGGCCGTTCTCCATGACGTAGGCGTAATCAGCCGTTTGCAGGGCAACGTTGGCGTTTTGCTCCACCAGCAGGATGGAGACGCCCGCCTCCTGATTGATGCGGCGGATGATCTCGAAGATGGCCTGCACCAGGATCGGGGCCAGCCCCAACGACGGCTCGTCCAACAACATCAGCTTGGGGCGGGCCATGAGGGCGCGGCCGATGACCACCATCTGTTGCTCGCCGCCGGACAGGTAGCCGCTGGTGCGATGGCGGAAGTCGCGCAGGCGCGGGAAGTAGTCGTAGACGCGCTCCAAATCTTCGCGCAGTCCAGCGGTATCGCGCCGCAGCAGCGCGCCGGCCCGCAGGTTCTCCTCCACCGATAGATGGCGGAAGAGCGGCCGGCCCTCGATGACCTGGACGATGCCGCGCCGCACGATGTCGTCCGGCTGGAGCCGGTCGAACCGCTCTCCTTCGAACTCGATGGCGCCGCGCGTGACCTCGCCCTGCTGGGTGTGCAGGAGGCCGGAGATGGCCTTGAGCGTGGTCGACTTGCCCGCGCCGTTGGCGCCCAGCAAGGCTACGATCTGCCCCGCGCCGACCCCCAGCGTCACGCCGCGCAGCACCAGGATCACGTCGTTGTAGACGACCTCGATGTTGTTGACCTTCAACATAAGAATATCTCACGCAAAGAGCGCAAAGACGCAAAGAAGACTTTGCGTTCTTTGCGCCTTTGCGTGAACCTCTTTTCTTACTCCGCGGGCGGGCGGGTGTCGGGGAGTTCGAAGAAGTCCTCGACGACCACGAACTCGGCCACGCCATCCTCGCCAACCTGCACCTGGCGGATCTGAGCCTCGCGCGGGGCGCGGTCTTCGCCCGCGGCGTTCATCGTCGCCATGCCGCCGGCGTCGATGGTGCCCATGTCCTGCATGGCGTTGAAGACCGCCTCGCCGGTCAGCCCTTCGAAGCCGACCGTATTCATGGCGTGCCGCAGGATGTTGGCAACGGCGAACATCTGGCCGTAGCTGAGCAGGTAGCCGACGTCCTTCTTGGCCTCCGGCAGACCGGACGCCTCGAAGTCCTCCAGCGCCATCTGCACGCCGGGGTTGTCGGTGTCATTCCACCAGTAGCTCGGCATGATGCCGTAGTAGCCGTCCATCAGGGCCGCGTTCTCGCCCAGGATGTTCAGCACGTCGGTATTCAGACTCCAGTTGACGCCGCCGACGACGACCGAGTCCCAGGCCTGCAGCGCGCGCAGCGTGCCGATGACCTGGGCCGGGCCGAAGGAAAGCGACTGCACCCAGATGACGTTGGCCCCGTTCGCCAGCAGGTTTTGCAGCTGGCCGGTCACGTCGGCCGTGGGCGAAATCTCCTGCGACTCCAGCGGCAGGACGGTGATGCCCAACTCCTCGGCGTAGGCCAGGGCGGTCGGCGTCGTCGCGCCCGCGCCGAAGGCGTTGGCCCAGCCGATCACGCCGACGACGATCTCGTCGCTGGCCTCGGCCGGCTTGATGTCGGCCCAGTTCTCCTGCGCCCAGGTCAGGAAGCCGGCGAACTGGTCGGAGTAGATCGGCCCGGTGCCAAAGGTATAGCCGCCGCGCGGCACGTAGAAGGCGGCGTCGTTCAGGCCGGCGGTGATGTGGGGGATTTTGTCCTCGGTCACCAGTTGTTGCAGGGCGATGGCCGCGCCGCTGCCGTAGGTCAGGTGCATCAGCGGGGCCGGCTCCTCGGCGCTGTAGCGCTCATAGATGGCGACCTCTTGCTCCGGGTCGTACTGCGAGTCCTCCAGCCGAATCTCCAACTGGACGCCGCAGACGCCGCCCTCGGCGTTGATGCGCTCAACAGCATCCTGCGAGCCGTTGATGAAGCCATCGCCGAGAATCTGGGCCAGCGGGCCGGTCAGACCGGCGGCCTGGTAGACGGTGATCGTCTCGCCTTCATAGGTTTCGTTGCACTCTTCGGTCGCCGTCCCCTCGGCGACTTCCTCAGTTGGCTCGGCCGTCGGCTCTTCCGTCGCCGCCGGCTCCTCGGTGGCGGCCGGTTCCTCGGTTGGAGCCGGCTCTTCGGTAGGTTCCTCGGTCGGGGCGGGCTCCTCCGT
>NZ_JAYRVJ010000019.1:0-4299 GCF_041918635.1 Promineifilum sp. (SeqCode) | reverse complement strand
GGGGGGGGGGTTGGGGCGCGGGGGGGGGTGTTCGGGCGCCACCGCCCGGGGCCCCCCCCCCCCCCCCGGGCCCCGGGGGCGCCCGGGGGGGGGGGGGGGGGGGGGGGGGGGGGGGGGCTCACCCCCGCCCGGCCCCCCGGCCACTACCCCCCCCCCCCCCCCCCACCTCCGCTCCCCTGCATGCTTGAGCTACTACTCGTTGCGAGCCGTGTTAAAGACGCGGACGTGGCGATAAGGCTCGCGGCCGTAGCTGTGGGAAACCAGATTGGCCTGGCGCACCATTTCGTGCTGGTAGCGGCGGATGGCCGCGCCTACGGGCCGCAGGTCGGCGCTGGTCTGGCCCGACTGGACGGCGGCGATGGCGCGTTCCGTCTCGGCGATGGCCGACTCAAAAGGGTCGGCGGACGCGGGCGCCTCCAGGCCCAGCGCCTCCACCAGGAAGCGCTCCATCTGGCTGACCGTGTTGGCCCGCAGGACGTAGACGGAAACGTTGTGCTGCTCGGCGTCGCTGACGAGGCGGCGGCGCTTGCGGTAGTAGCTCTTGAGCGTGACCAGCACGTCCGCCTCCTCCAGCGTCTCGGCCACCACCAGCTTCACGCCCAGGTGCTTGGCCGCCTGGTAGAGCCGGTTGCGGGCCACGCCATAGGCGAAGACGCGGATGGTGCGCCCCCCGCCATTGCGCGCGCCGCCGTTGCCCGCGCTGTACGTCTCGGCGCTCACGCTGCCATCGTCATCGCCGGCCGGTACGAACTCGCGCGTCGGCGGCAGGGCCGGCGTGGGGCGGCGGTCGTCGCCGCGCCGGCCAGGGCCGCCCGGTTGCCCGCCCAGGCCGCCCATACTCCCGGCCATCGGCCCGCCGGCAGTGGGGCCGCCGGCGGCCGGGCCAACTCCGCGCACCTCGCGCCCGCGCCCCTGGCGCATGCCGGGGCCGGTCGTGCGCCGTCCGGTGACGGCGGCCGAGGTGATGATCAGGTTTTGGCGCTCGCTGTGGATCTGGCCGTCGTCATCGGTATAGCGCAGTTCGACCTGCACCGGCTCGCCGCGCAGCATGGCATCGACGGAGCTGGTCACGTCGCGGTGGATCAGCAGGTGGCGGCGATCCTGCAACTCGATGAGCACGTCGAACGTGGGCGGCGCGCGCCGCTCCAGGACGGTCTTCTGCGTGCCGCGGCGGCGCGCCTCTTCGTCGGACAGGGTGACGCTCTCGATGCCGCCGACCAGGTCGGACAGCGTCGGGTTCAGCAGCAGGTTTTCCAGCGTGTTGCCGTGGGCGGTGCCGATGAGCTGGACGCCGCGCTCGTTGATCGTGCGCGCCGCCTCGGCCTCGCGCTCCCGGCCGATCTCGTCGATGACGATGACCTCGGGATTGTGGTTTTCCACGGCCTCGATCATCGTCTCGTGCTGGTGGGACGGGCGCGGGACCTGCATGCGGCGGGCGCGGCCGACGGCCGGGTGAGGGATGTCGCCGTCGCCGCCGATCTCGTTGCTGGTATCGACGATGATGACGCGCTTCTTCTCGGCCAGCACGCGGGCCATCTCGCGCAGCATCGTCGTCTTGCCCACGCCGGGGCGGCCCAGGATGAGGATGCTGTGCCCTTCGGCGATGATGTCCTCGATGATCTCGATGGTGCCGTAGACGGCGCGGCCGACGCGCAGGGTCAGGCCGACGACCTGGGCGTGCCGGTTGCGGATGCCGGAGATGCGGTGCAGCGTGCGGGCGATGCCGGCGCGGTTGTCGTCGTCGAAGTCGCCGATGCCGGCCACAACCTGATCGATCTCCTCGCGGCTGACCTCCGTCTCGTGCAGAACGCGCTCGCCGTCCGTGTAGCGGGCCGTGGGCACGCGGCCGAGATCCATGACGATCTCGAGCAGTTCGTCCTCGTTTCCCTCGCGCTCAACGCTTTCTTCGATTGTCTGCGGCAGAATAGAAAGTAGTGTGCGTAAGTCTTCGTGCGACTGTTTAGAATCCATGATGGCCTATACAGTGCCTCAGCCCTGATCCTGATTCGACGGCGGTTGGAAGTGCCGGATCATGGGCGATGAGGCGGGTATTCTCTGTCCTTCCAGGGCGACAGCCGTTTCCGGCATGGCCCGTGATACGTGATGAACGGTGTGGCGCACCATCACCGCCTGGCTGCTATCGACCACAAATCCGCTGCGCGTCAGGGTGCTGGGCAGCCAGCTTTCGTAGCGCCGCACGCAGCAATAGACCCGTTGCGGTTCGCCGGCGAAGGCCATTTCCAGAGCGGAGGCGACGATCTCATCCGCCTCCGATTCGGCGTCGGGGTGGATGAAGAAGCGCAACCAGGAGGCGATTGGCCCTCTTCGAATGGTCACGAAAGCGGCCAACTCGTCGCCGTCGCGCAGCACCCAGCTTTCGCCGTCGCCGGTGGGCGGCGCAGGCTCGACCAGTTGCACCAGCCGGGGGACGGTGTTGGCGTAGAGCAGCTGGATATCCCAATCGTCGGCCGGCAAGCGCCGGGTGAGCGGGCGCGCCGCCGCGCCGCGCGGCCGGTAGTTCGCCGCGTCCACGCCCCACACGTCCTGGCGAGTGTAGACGGCGAAACCCGCCCGGCGCAACACCAACATCTCCGACCCATGTTCGTCGGCCTCGGCGATGACGTGGTGGATGCCACGCTGCCGGCCAACCTCGGCCACGGCCCCATCGAGCAGGGACAGCCAGATGGCGCACTCGGGGCTGTGCAGCGGCGTCAAGTCCGCGGCGTGGCTGTTGGCCGGGTCGCAGCGCGGGCTGATGTAGAGCACGCGAGCCTGCGGGCCGCCGTTGGAGACACGCAACTGGATGAAGCCGGCGCTCTCGCCGTTGTCGGGTTTCCAGACGAAGGTGGGGTACTCGCCGCCCACCAGCATGCTGACGAGCGCGCCCCGCAAGGGGTGATAATTCTCGATCCGGGCGGAAGCGGTATGCAGCGGGATACCTCGTTCGCCCAGACGGCGAATCAGGGTTAGATCGCGCAAGTCAAAGGGCCGGACCATTGCGGTAAGTGTAACAATGCCCAGGCGGGTTAGCAAGGGCGCAAAGCAATTGATTAGGAAGAGGGCGGGGGAGCAGGGGGGCAAGAGGCAATTAACAGCAGGCCACGTGGATTTGCGATTCTCCCCTGCTCCCCCACTCCCCTGCGCCCCCGCTCCCAACCTACCCCAAGCATGCGCTTTCCTTACTGTTTACACACTGTTAACCCCCACCTATTGACGCGGTGCGGCATACGCGGCCATAATCGGTAGCATTATGAATCGCACTGATATTACAACTGACTATCACATGCACTCGACTTTCAGCGTGGATGGCCAGGACTCCATCGAGGCGCTCTGCTGGCGGGCGCTGGCGCTCGGCTTTAACGAGATCGCCATCACGGAGCACGCCGAATGGCACCCCCACTGGCGCGGGACGCTGGACGTTGACGGCTACTTCATCGAACTGGAGCGCTGCAAGCGGCAGTTCGCCCCGCGCGGGCTGGCCGTTCTCAGCGGCGTCGAGTTGGGCAACCCCCACGACTTTTCAGCGGAGGCCGCGGCCCTGCTGGCCGGCTATCCGTTCGAGGTGCGCGTCGCCTCGCTGCATTGGCTCTACGATCACAACATCCACGACGCGGCCTGCTTCGCCGGGCGCGATCCGCTGGACGTGTACGCCGACTACTTCGCCGCGCTCGGCCACATGGCCGGCGACTTCTCCGACATCGACGTGGTGGCTCACTTCGACCGCATCCTGTGGCGCGGCACGCTGCTGGGGGCCACCTTCCAGCCGGCGGCGCTGGAAAGCGTCATACGCGACGCGCTGGCGACCATCGCCTGGCGCGGTCTGGCGCTGGAGCTCAACACGCGGCTGTTGAATCAGACGCCCGGCTGGCGGCCGGCGCTGGTGACGATGTTGCGCTGGTTCCGCGAAGAGGGCGGCCGGCGCGTCGTGGTCAACTCCGACGCCCACCGCGTCGGCCAGATGGGGCAGAATCTCGATCTGGCCCGCGCCGTGCTGAGCGACGCCGGGTTGATGCCGACGGTGCTGGGCGTGACGAGCGACGCGCTAGGGGTTAGGGGATAGGTTCTAGGGGCTAGGGAAGAGCGCTCTTCCCTAGTCCCTAGAACCTATCCCCTAGTCCCTATTTGTCATTCGACTGTCACGCTCTTGGCCAGGTTGCGCGGCTGGTCTACGTCCGCGCCGCGGCGAACGGCGATGTGGTAGCTGAGCAGCTGGAGCGGCACGACGTTGACGATGGGGGCCAGCAGCGGCGACGCCTCGGGCACGTAGATGACGTGGTCGGCCTCGCGCTGGATGGCCTC
>NZ_JAYRVJ010000018.1:0-13435 GCF_041918635.1 Promineifilum sp. (SeqCode) | reverse complement strand
GGAGAAGTGGTCGGCCGCTACGAGAGGGTGCGGCGAATTATCTTCCCATTGGAAATTGATCGCCTCGTCATCGCGGACCAGAACCGGCAGCCCCGTTAGCGTCTCGTTGTTGTAGAACTCGGCCCGCCACCCTTGAATGTCATAGGTCGTGATTGAGCCACTGTGCCAGGTTTCGGGCACAAGGGCCGTGCGCTGCCCGTTCTCATACACCAGGCCGCGCATGTAATCGCGTAACCAGGGTTCCCAACAGCCGTTGGCATCCGGCGTGTAGCCCGCTTCCTCGGCGCCATGAAGGTCGTCATAGGGAAAGGAGAACCCCAACCAACTATAGAAGCCTGTCACGCCATGCAGCCATTCGTGGAGGAATACTTCGCCGTCACAGGTGTCGTTCTGCCATATCCAGCTGATATTGAACACTGCGGCATATGTCATGCCATTCGCGTAATCAAAAGGCCAATAGCCGAGACCCCAACCATAACTGGGTATCGACTGGCCGGTGGTCGGGTGCGAGGCTTGCCAGAAGACGATCACCGAGTCATACAGACCGGGTGGCGCATACTGATCCAGTTCAATTCGCGTCACATCGGGTGACGGCCAATACCCCGTCCCAATGGGCTCCAGATCCGTCAGGGCGCGATTGACGTAGATGACGTTGGCCTCTGCTTCGGCCAGGTGATCGGAGAAGTCATAGATGTTCCCGCGATGGGGTTGGTTCAGAAAGGACTGCACCATGTTCTCCGCATCCTGAACGGGCATGGTCGCTGTCAAGTGGCGCGCTGTGCCGTCGATATCGGTGTAGTCGGTATCTGTATGGCGATAGACGAGGATCAACATCTTCCATGGATCGCCAGTGACGTTCTGGGCAGCAGCGGTGTTTGCCAGTAGCAGGATCCCCAGACTAACGACCAGGGTGCTGTACTGCATTAGGCGCTTGAAGTTGTTCACGATGCTAATTCCTCCTTTGTGCAGTTGCTACCCGGATGAGGGAGTGAGACGAAAGACAAACACAGGCCCTGACCAGCCACGAGGGACGAACAGTAGACGATAGTCGTCGAGGTCGATTGCCGCATTGCTCGATAAGTCACCGGGCGCGAGATCATAGGTCCAGACACCACCCAGATCGACGCGCTCGGCCGGCACGCCTTCACCGACGATCATATCCTGCACCGGCGAATCCAGCGGCGCGATGTAGCCGAATTCATCACGAATCAGCTGAACGGCCCAAACCATATCAATGGGCTGACCGGATTCATTGAGGAGATCGACACTGATCTGTAACTGACTACCTTGTAGCGTGACCTCCGTGACGGTAGCTGTAAAAGCATCCAGCGTTACCGTTTCACCAGTACTGTAGTTGGGCAAGGAGTAGAAGAAATCGCCCATGGGTACGACGGTTGTGGGTGCGTCGACGGCGACTGTCACTTCCGACGGGCGCTCGACGCCCGGGTCGGTGGACGCCGGCCCGGGCGCCTCGGCCGCACAGGCGGCCAACGTCAGTAGCAGTATGAGTAAAACGAACCAGTTTCGCACGAGATACCTCCTTGATTGGATGCCCAGAAGGTGGCCTTCAACGAGGGTTAGAAAAGTGCGCCGCGAGAAGAACCACTTGTTGTCGCCAATGCGCGAGCTTAGCAATGGCTTGGTGGCAGCAATCGCAACTTGGTGGAGAAGCAGTAACTATATAATGGTATGCATCACCCAGGCGCACTAAGTGATGAAAGTCATGTATTGCTACGACGAAAATCACGTAATTGTAAATAGCAGGTGGACTATTTACCTGATTGACACGCGCTCGGCTATTGCTTACAATGCATCTGCAACTACAACCAATTCGCAATAACTAATGACTCACAACAACCACAACCTCAGCGCCCTCATCCACCAACGCGGCCACCGCCTAACCCCCCAACGCCAAATCATCCTCGACGCCCTCTGCGCTCTGGGCGGGCACGTGACGGTGGCCGAACTGTATGAGCGGGTGCACGCCCAGTTCCCGGCCATCGACCGCTCGACGGTCTACCGGGCGCTGGACTTCTTCGGCGAACTGGGGCTGGTGTGCGCGGCCGAGGTGGGCGGGGCGATGGTCTACGAAATCGCGCCCGGCGACGGCTCCGGCGCGCACCACCACCTCATCTGCCGCGACTGCGGCGACGTGGCCCACGTGCCGGGCGACGCCTTCGCCGCCCTGGCCGAGCGGCTGCGGGCCGAGCATGGCTTCGCGGCCGACGTGGACAACCTGACCATCCACGGCCGTTGCCGTGAATGCGCCGCGCCCGATGGAGCGTAAGAAGAGACAAAAGTGTTATCCGCAGATTGGGCAGAATAAGAGGCTCACGCAAAGAGCGCCAAGAGTGCCAAGAACGCAAAAAAAGCTCTTCTTGGCGTCCTTGGTAACCTTGGCGTTCTTTGCGTGAGCCTCTTCAAACCTGCCCAATCTGCGGATGACAAATCTTAAGAGGAATGACTATGAACGTGATCCCGGCCGGTATTCTGTTGCACATTCCCGATGGCTTCCTTCACATTGCCGTCTCGGCTGTCTGCTGGCTGCTGACGCTGCTCATCGTCGGCATGGCCGTCAGCCAGACGCGGCGCGACTTCGACGAGCGGCTCGTGCCCCTGGCGGGCATCATGGCCGCCTTCATCTTCGCCGCGCAGATGCTCAACTTCCCCGTGGCCGGCGGCACGTCGGGCCACTTCGTCGGCGCGGCGCTGGCCTTCATCGTCCTCGGGCCGTGGCTGGGGCTGCTGGCCATGACGGCCGTCATCGCTGTCCAGGCCCTCCTGTTCCAGGACGGCGGCTTGCTGGTCATGGGGGCCAACATCCTGGTCATGGGCGTCGTGCCCGGCTTCCTGGCCTACTACGTGAACCGCATCGGCCGCGGCCGGAGCGCGCGGGCGCAACTGGTCGCCGCCGGGTTGGCGGCCTGGCTATCGGTCGTCCTCGCGGCGCTGGTCGTGGCCCTGCTGCTGGCCTTCAGCGGCACGAGCAGCCCGGGCGTCGTCCTGCCGGCCATGCTGGGCGTCCACGCCCTCATCGGTCTGGGCGAAGCGCTCATCACCGTCGCCGCGCTGGCCTTCATCCGGCGGGCGCGGCCGTCGCTGCTGACCGAGGGCAAGGAGGCGGGGCGGGGCGGCTGGGTCGTGGCCGGACTGGCCGTGGCCCTGTTGCTGACGCTCTTCGCGCCGTTCGCCTCCGGTCACCCCGACGGCTTGGAGTGGGTGGCCGAGTCGGCCGGCTTCCTGGGCGCGGCCCAATCGGCCCCTTATGAGCTGTTGCCCGACTACACCATCCCCTTTCTGGGCCAGACCGGCCTCTCGACCATCGTCGCGGGCGTCGTCGGCGCGCTGCTGGTGGCCGGGCTTGTCTACCTGGCCGCCCGCGCCCTCCGCCGGCGGCAGTTAGTATAAAGAATTGCTCACGCAAAGACGCAAAGAACGCAAAGTAAAGAAGGTTTCTTTTCTTTGCGTTCTTTGCGTCTTTGCGTGAGATCTTTCTTCTATGAACGCTAACGCATTTGACCGCTATTTGGAGCGCCCCAGCCCCCTGCACCGCCTCGACCCGCGGGTCAAGGTCGTCCTGACGTTGGCCTTCATCGTCTCCGTCGCCCTCCTGCCGGAGCGAGCGTGGGCGGCCTACCTGGCGGCCTTTCTGCTGGTCATGGGCGCGGCGCTGACCGGGCGGCTGTCGCCCTGGCTGGTGGTGCGCCGCTCCTTGCTGGGGCTGCCCTTCCTGCTGGCGGCCGTCACCATTCTGTTCACCGTGCCGGGCGAGGCGCTCTGGCGCGGGCCGCTGGGGCTGACGGTGACCGACGCCGGGGCGGCGCGCTTCGCCGGCATCGTCCTGCGCAGCCTCATCTCTATTCAGGCGGCCGTGCTGCTGACGGCAGCCACGCGCGTGCCCGACATCCTCCACGCCCTGCGCCACCTGCGCGTGCCGGCCGTGCTGGTATCGATCATCGCCTTTATGTTCCGCTACCTCTTCGTGCTGGTGGAGGAGGTGCAGCGCCTGCTGCGGGCGCGGGCGGCGCGCAGCGCCCACCTGCCGGGCGTGGCCGGCGGGGGCGGCGTGCGTTGGCGGGCCGAGGTGGCCGGCCACATGGCCGGGCAGTTGCTCGTGCGCAGCCTCGACCGCAGCGACCGCGTCTATCAGGCCATGCAGGCGCGCGGCTATCGCGGCGAGTTGCTGACCCTCTCGCCCCACGTCATGCGGCCGGCGGATTGGGTGTGGCTGGCGTTGGGAACGGCGGCGATCGGGGCGCTCCAGGTTATGGCGCGGTTGTAGGGGCGCACCTGCTTGTGCGCCCTGGGGCAGACACGTAGGTCTGCCCCTACGGTAGAAGATAAGGAAGGTAAACGTGCCGGTTGTACATCAAGAGGAAAAGCGCCCCGCGCCGGTCGGGAGGCCGGCGAACCAGAGTACGGCCATCGTTCAGATCGACGGGCTGACCTTCGCCTATCCCGACGGGCAGCAAGCGCTGCGCGGCGTGACCCTGCGCATCGCGCCGGGCGAAAAGGTGGCCCTGGTCGGCCCCAACGGCGCGGGCAAGAGCACGCTCATGCTCCACCTGAACGGCATCCTGGGCGGAGCAACTTCGCCCGTGCGCGTCTGCGACCGGTCGCTGAGCAAGGAGCAGTTGCCGCTCATCCGGGGCATGGTCGGCCTGGTGTTCCAGAACCCGGACGACCAGTTGTTTTCGCCGACGGTGCTGGAAGACGTGGCCTTTGGGCCGCTGCACCAGGGCTTGCCCGAGGCGGAGGTGCGACGCCGGGCGCAGTGGGCGCTGGAGCAGGTGGGCCTGGGCGGCTTCGAGAGCCGGCTGTCCCACCACCTGAGCCTGGGCCAGAAGAAGCGCGTCGCCATCGCCACCGTCCTGTCCATGCGGCCGGAGATTCTGGTGCTGGATGAGCCGACGGCCGGGCTAGACCCGCGCGGCCGCCGGCAGTTCATCGGCCTGCTGCGCGACCTGCCGCAGACCATGCTCGTGTCCACCCACGACATGTGGCTGGTGGCCGAGTTGTTCCCGCGCATGGTGATCATGGACGAGGGGCGGGTGGTGGCCGACGGCGCGACAGCCGACCTGCTGGCCGACCGCGCTCTGCTGGAGGCACACGGACTGGAATCGCCAGCTGCCTACTATGCCTAAAGTCTTGATGAGTAAGGCCAGGGCATGACTTCAGTACTGTTGATGGTTTGTCCTACTCGCATTATACTACGGATGGCCAACCGGTGTGCCTGGCTCACTAGTGCGTTAAGTAGAATTGAACAGCCGCCGGGGGTCGCTTTGGAAGTCCGTGATGGAAAATCGATTAGCGCTGCCCCGCTCCCTCCAGCGGCAAACGATCCTGGCTCTCAACCACTTGGGCCAGGCCGTGACCTCCAGTCTCAAGCTGGAGGACGTGTTACAGCGCGTGTTGGTCGAAGTGGCTGCCCTGCTGAAGGCCGAGGGCGTCGCCATTCTGTTGCCGGAGGGGGATCACCTGTCCTTCGTCGCCGTGCGCGGCCCTGGCGCGGCCCAGTTGCGCGGCACGACGATGCCCCAGGACGCGGGCGTGGCCGGCTACGTATTGCGGACGGGTGAAGGCGTCTGGCTGGGGCGCGACGGCGGCAACGTCAACGACCCCGACATCTACTTCTCGGTTGAATCCACCAGCGGGTTTCACAGCGAATCGATGCTGGCTGCGCCGCTGCGCCGCGGCGGCCAGACCATCGGCGTGCTGGAGGCCGCCCACAGCAGCGGCGACGGCCTGACCGCCGACGACCTGCCGGCTCTGGTGGGTGCGGCCAACTGGGCCTCCATCGCCATCGTCAACGCCCAACTCCACGAACAGGCCCAACAGGCGCGCCAGCAGCAGGCCCAACTCGAGGAACGCGCCCGTCTGGCTCGCGAACTCCACGACGCCGTGACCCAATCGCTCTACAGCATGTCGGTGCTGGCCGGCGCGTGGCGACGCCAGATCGACACCGGCCAACTGGAGCCGCAAAAGGAGCACATCGCCGAACTGGGCCAGATGGCCGAGCAGGCGCTGCGCGAGGTGCGGCTGCTCATCTACGAGTTGCGGCCGACCGAGCTTCAGGAAGAGGGGCTACTGGGCGCGCTCTATCGCCGCCTGGAAGCGGTGGAGCAGCGCGCGGGCATCCAGACGCGCCTGGTCGTCACCGATGAGGCCGGGCGGCCCTACCCCATACCGGCCGTCGGCCGCGAGGTCATGACCGACTTCTACCGCTTGCCCGCGCCGGTGGAGCAGGGCTTGTACCGCATCACCCAGGAGGCGCTGAACAACGTCCTGCGCCACAGCGGCGCGACGTCGGTCTGCGTCGGTTTCCGGCTGGGCTCCAGTACCTTGACGCTCGAAATTCAGGACAACGGCCAGGGCTTCCCCGTTGAAGAACAACAACGGACGGCCACTGGCTTCGGCTTGGTCAGCATGGCGGAGCGGGTGCAACACCTGGGCGGCCGCCTGTCGATCACATCATCGCCGGCAGCGGGCACCACAATTCGCGTGGAGGGAGTGCCGTACCGGTTCGTGGACGCTGATGGGATGATTTCTTAAGGAGGCTCGACATTTTCGAGGTTAATGGAAGGCTTATGATAGACGTACTGATTGCGGATGACCATGCGATTGTTCGGCGAGGATTGCGGACGCTCATCTCCGGCGAGCCGGATATGGAGGTCACGGGCGAAGCGTCGGACGGCCACGAGGTGGTCGTTCGGGCGCGCGACCTGCGGCCGGACGTCATTCTGTTGGACCTGGTAATGCCCGGCCAGAGCGGCCTGGAGGCCATCGGCCAGATCAAGGCCGATAACCCCGACGCCCGCGTCTTGGTGTTAACCAGTTTTGGCGACAACGACCGGGTTTTCGCGGCGATCCGGGCCGGGGCGTCGGGCTACCTGCTCAAAGACGCCTCGCCCGAGCAGTTGCTTCAGGCGATCCACGACGTCTACAACGGTGAGTCCCACCTGCACCCGACCATTGCCCTGAAGATGCTGCGCGAACTGGACAATCCGGTGGCCGCCGCTGCTAACCGGCCGCTGACCGACGATCCGCTGACCGAGCGCGAAGTCGAGGTGTTGCGGCTGGTGGCGCAGGGCCTCAGCAACCAGGATATCGCCAAGTCGCTGACCATCAGCGAGCGCACCGTCGGCAACCACATCGGCAGCATCCTGCGCAAGCTGCACCTGGCCAATCGCACCCAGGCGGCGCTCTATGCCCTGCGTCGCGGTTTGGTGGACATCAACAATGCCCCCACGGTCGCCGCGCCGGAGGACAATGGCGCCAGCAATGGCGCCGGCGGCGCGAGCAGCGGCGCGGACAACGACGCCACAGAAGCGTAGCGCCACACCTGATACCCGCCGCCAACCGGCCGAGACCTGCTCGCCCCGCGAGAAGGTCTGCGGTTGTTTGCGCCCCTGTAGTAGGGGCAGACCTGCGTGTCTGCCCCGTGGCGCGTATCTGCCCCAGGCGCGCATCTGCCCCAAGACACACACGCTGCCCAGGGCGCGTATCTGCCCCAGGCGCGCATCTGCCCCAAGACACACACGCTGCCCCAGGGCGCACAACGCTGCCCAAGGTGCACACACAAGTCCCAGGGCGCACACGCAGGTGCGCCCCTACTCATTTGTACGTTTCCCCCATTGCCGCTACACTTGCCCCACTCCACTGAACGCAACTCGGGGGAATAATCGGGTCGAGCGACCCCGCTTGCCCGGCCAAACCCGCCCCCGGCCATCCTAACCGGAGAGAGCACATGGCCAAGCCCGTTATTCTCACTCTTGATGATGAACCTCAAGTACTGAACGCCGTCGGCCGCGACCTGCGCGCCCACTTTCGCAACGACTACCGTATCCTCAGCGCCAGCAACGGCCAGGACGCCCTCGACGCGCTGCGCCAACTGAAAGAGCGCGGCACGCCCGTCGCCCTGCTGCTCGTCGACCAGCGCATGCCGGAGATGACCGGCGTGGAGTTCCTGGCCGAGGCGCTGAAGCTCTTCCCCGACGCCCGCAAGGTGCTGCTGACCGCCTACGCCGACACCGAGGCGGCCATCGCCAGCATCAACAAGGTCGGCCTCGACTACTACCTGATGAAGCCGTGGGACCCGCCGGAGCAGAACCTTTACCCCATCCTGGACGACCTGCTGAGCGACTGGTGGGCGACGACCCCCATGCCGTTCGACGGCATCCGCGTGGCCGGCACGCTCTGGTCGCCGACTTCGCATATCACGAAGGACTTCCTGGCCCGCAACCGCATCCCCTACCAGTGGCTTGACCTGGACAAGGACGCCGACAGCCGCGCCGTGGTCGAGGCGATGTTCAAAGAGGAGAGCGTCAAGCTGCCCGTGGTCTTCTTCCCCGACGGCACGTCGGTCATCCAGCCCACTATAATGGATCTGGCCGCGCGCGCCGGCCTCCAGACCGAGGCGACCGCGCCCTTCTACGACATGATCATCATCGGCGGCGGCCCGGCCGGGCTGGGCGCGGCCGTCTATGGCGCGTCGGAAGGGCTGAAGACGGTCATGATCGAGCGCGAGGCGACGGGCGGCCAGGCCGGAACCAGCTCGCGCATCGAGAACTACCTCGGCTTCCCCAAGGGGCTGAGCGGGGCCGACCTGGCGACGCGGGCCGTGGCCCAGGCGCGGCGGCTGGGCGCGGAGATTCTGACCGCCCGCGAGGTGATGCAGGTGCGCGTCGAAGACCCCTACCGCTACGTCAGCCTGAGCGACGGCACGGAGTTGGGCTGCCGGGCGCTGGTCATCGCCACCGGCGTCACCAACCAGAAGCTCGACGCGCCCGGCGTGAGCGAGTTGACCGGCGCGGGCATCTACTACGGCGCGGCGCTGACCGAGGCGGCCTTCTACCGCGGCGAGCACCTGTGCGTGGTGGGCGGCGCGAACTCGGCCGGGCAGGGGGCCATGTTCTTTTCCCGCTATGCCAGCAAGGTGAGCATGCTCGTCCGCGCCTCCTCGCTCAGCAAGAGCATGTCGCAATACCTCATCGACCAGATCGGCGCGACGGAGAACATCGAGGTGCTGACCCGCCATACCGTTGAGGCCGCTCACGGCAAGGATCGCCTGGAGGCCATCACCGTCCGCAACCACGACACGGGCGAAGAGCGCCGCATCGACACGCCGGCCCTCTTCCTCTTCATTGGCGCGGTTCCCCACAGCGAGTGCGTGGCCGGCATCGTGGAGCGCAACAGCGCCGGCTTCATCCTGACCGGGGCGGACTTGATGCTGGACGGCCACCGGCCGAAGGGCTGGAAGCCGCAGCGCGACCCCTACCTGCTGGAGACGAGCGTACCCGGCATCTTCGCCGCCGGCGACGTGCGCCAGGGGGCCACCCGCCGCGTGGCCGCCGCCGTCGGCGAGGGGGCGAACGTGGTCAGTCAGGTCCATCAATATCTGAGGACTGTGTAAGTGGGCGGGGGAGCAGGGGGGCGGGGGAGCGGGGGTGACTGCCCCCTGGCAGAGTCCGCATCCTCAGATGCGGACGGCGCACATTCAGATGCGGACGAGTGCGCATCTGAGGATGCGCACTCTATGCCGGGAAGGCGCATCTTAGGATGCGCGCTGTAGGAGGTTCGCTTGTCATCCCCGCCCCCCCGCTCCCCAGCTCCCCCGCTCCCCCGCAACATCTGGATCATGACCGTCGCCAGCTTCCTGACGGACGTATCCAGCGACATGATCAACAACCTCATCCCGCTCTTCCTGGCCAACGCGCTGGGGGCGCGGACGGGCACCATCGGCCTGGTCGAGGGCGTGGCCGAATCCACCAGCAGCTTCATCAAGCTCCTCTCCGGTTGGTGGTCGGATCGGGTGATCAGCCGCAAGCCGCCGACGGTCATCGGCTATGCCATCTCCGCCTTCTCCAAGCCGCTGCTGGTCCTGGCGAACAGTTGGCTGCCGGTGCTGGGCGTGCGCTTCGCCGACCGGCTGGGCAAGGGGGTGCGCACCGCCCCGCGCGACGCCCTGCTGGCCGACAGCGTGCCGCCGGAGCGGCGCGGGCTGGCCTTCGGCTTCCACCGCGCCGGGGACAGCCTGGGGGCGGTCGTCGGGCTGGGCGTGGCCCTGCTCATCGTCTGGCTGACGCAGGGCAACCAGCTCTCCCTGTCGCGGGCCACCTTCCAGCGCATCGCCCTCGCCAGCGCGCTGCCGGGGCTGCTGGCCGTGCTCGTGCTGGCGCTGGGCTTGCGCGAGGTGCGGCGGAGCGCGCCGGCCGCCGGGCAGCCCATCCTCGGCTCCTTCCGGGCCATGCCCACCGCTTACCGGCGCTTCCTGGTCATCTTCGGCCTCTTCACACTGGGCAACTCGGCCGACGCCTTCATCATCCTGCGCGCCCAGGAGCGCGGGCTGAGCGTGGCCGGCGTGCTGGCCATGTTGCTGGCCTTCAACCTGGTCTACACAGCCGTGGCCGGGCCGGCCGGGGCGCTGTCCGACCGGGTGGGGCGTCCGCGGCTCATCCTGGCCGGCTGGGCGGTCTACGCCGCCATCTACCTGGGGCTGGCGGCGGCCGGCGCGGCCTGGCAGGTGATTGCCCTGTTCATCGCCTACGGCCTCTACCACGGCCTGGTGGAGAGCAACGCGCGGGCCTACGTGGCCGATCTGGCTGGCGCGGCGGGGCGGGGCGCGGCCTATGGCCTCTACCACGCCGTCGTTGGCCTGGTCACGCTGCCGGCCAGCCTCATCGCCGGGGTGCTGTGGCAGGGCGTCGGGGCGTGGCCGGGCTTCGGGCCGTCTGCGCCGTTCCTGTTTGGGGCGGGGCTGGCGGCGGTGGCGGCGGTGTTGTTCCTGGTGTGGCTCGCGCCGAATAAGGTGTAGGGGCGGGTTTCAAACCCGCCCCTACGGCTACCACCGCGATTGGAGTTTACATGAACCACGCCGACCACGTCGCCCTCCTCCGTCCCGGCGTCCAGCCTGACCGCCCGGGCCAGGTGTGGGCCGATCTGGGCGCGGGCGACGGCGCCTTCACGCTGGCGCTGGCCGAACTGCTGGGGCCGGGGGCGACCATCCACGCCGTTGACCGGGATAGGGCGGCGCTGGCGCGGGGGGCGGCCGAGGCGGCGCGGCGCTTTCCCGGCGTGGCCGTGCTTCCCCAGGCGGCCAACTTCACCGGGCCGCTCGACCTGCCGCCGCTCGACGGGCTGGTGATGGCCAACGCCCTCCACTTCGTGCGCGACCGGGACAAGGAGGCGCTGCTGCGCCGGCTGGCGGCTCACCTGAAGCCGGGCGGCCCATTCCTGCTGGTGGAGTACAACGTGGATCGCGGCAACCTCTGGGTTCCCCACCCCCTATCCTATGAGACGTGGGCGGCGCTGGGGGCGCGGGCTGGCCTGACCCGCGTCCGCCTCCTCGGCCGCCGCCCCAGCCGCTTCCTGCGCGAGATCTACGCCACCATTGCCTATCAGAGAATGGCTACGGATTGAGACGGCTCATACGGAAAAAGAACGGATTGAATCCCGTCTTTTATCCGTATCCTCCGTCGAAATCCGTAGCCATTCTCTTTTTCCGTAGGTTTCCTACGCCCACCTGACGCCCCGTCGTCGGCTGCCCCACGGAGGCCCAAAACGGGGAACAAGGGGCTGAACCCCATCGTTTACCACTTGTAGGGCCGCACAAGCAACCAAACCGGGTGCGGGCCGACGAGGGAAACGATGAAAAAGTTCCAAGCCAATCAACTGAAGCAGTTCGCGATGACGCAGATCGACCGCGCCCGGCGTGAAGTCCGCCGCCACTGGCGCGAGATGGCCGAGTCCGACGCGCCGTCCGCCACCCTCGCCGCGACCTTCGCCACGGGCACGCTCATCAGCACCATCCCGGTGCCGCTGGTCGATATGGCCCTGGCCGCCTTCGTCATGCGCCGCTACTCCCACCTGCCGCGCGCGCCGTTCTTCGCGGCCATGGCGCTGACCAACAACCTGGTCATGGCCCCGCTCTACGCCTGCACGCCCAAGGTCGGCGCGTTCGCCCTGGGGTGGTTGGCCTGCCACACGCCGATGGTCGCCCCGGAAGCGCTGGTGGTGCGTATCCTGGTCGGTTACCTGCTCATCGCCTTCAGCCTGGCCGCGGCCAGCTTTGTGGTGGCCCACACCGGCTTCGCCGGCTACCGGGTGGTTCGCCGGCCCCAACCGGTCTTCGCCTTCGTCCAGCCGTTGCACGTCCTGCGGCGCGGCGCGCGGTAAGAAGAGCAGAGCTCACGCAAAGGGCGCAAAGGAAGAAAAGAACGCAAAGAAAGCATTTTCTCTTGGCGTTCTTGGCCCACTTTGCGCCCTTTGCGTGAGATTCTTCTCCACACCTTTGCATAGCAGCGATCGCGCGCTACCATCAGCCGATGCAACCCATTCAAGGACTCCACCACGTCACGGCCATGGCGGGCGACCCGCGGGCCAATATCGACTTCTACCACACCCTGCTGGGACAGCGGTTGGTGAAGAAGACGGTCAACTTCGACGACCCCGGAACCTATCATTTCTACTTCGCCGACGCGACAGGCACGCCGGGCACGGTGCTGACCTTCTTCCCCTGGCCGGGCGCGCGGCGCGGCACGCCGGGCAACGGCGAGGCCGCCGCCGTGGCTTACACCATCCGCCCCGGCTCGGCCGACTTCTGGCGGGCGCGGCTGGGCGCGGCCGGCGTGGTCATCGGCCAATCGCAGACGCGCTTCGGCCAGGAGGTAATCCCGTTCCGCGACCCGGACGGGATGGCCGTCGAACTGGTCGTCAGCGACGCGCCGGCCGCGGTGCAGTACTGGGCCGAAGGGCCGGTGCCGGCCGAGCACGCCCTGCGCGGCTTCCACAGCGTCACGCTCTGGCTGGACGAGGTCGAGCGCACGGCGGCGCTGCTGGCCGACCAGATGGGCTACACCGCCGCCGGCCAGGAGGGCAGCCGGACGCGCCTGGCCGGGGCCTCGGGCGACATCGGCCTGTACGTCGATCTGCTGCACCGGCCGGGCCAACCGCGCGGCCGCTTCGGCGTCGGCTCCATTCACCACGTCGCCTTCCGCACGGTTGACGACGACGAACAACTGGCGTACCAACTGGCGCTGCGGGCGGCCGGCTTCGACGTGACGCCGGTGCGCGACCGGCAGTACTTCCACTCCATCTACTTCCGCGCGCCGGGCGGGGTGCTGTTCGAGGTGGCGACGGACGCGCCGGGCTTTCTCTACGACGAGACAGCCGGTGCGTTGGGCAGCGCCTTGCGCCTGCCGCCGTGGCTGGAGCCGCGCCGGGCCGAGATCGAGGCGGCGCTGCCCGACCTCCGGCAGCCGGAGGCGCGGCCATGAACGCGACCCCCACCCCCACCCACCCCCACGGCGGGCAACCCCTGCGCGCCGCCGGCCGGCCGCTGGCCGAAGCCGACAGCGCGCTGATCCTGCTGCACGGCCGGGGCGCGACGGCCGAGAGCATCCTCGACCTGGTCGACTACCTGCCGCGGCCAGGCATG
>NZ_JAYRVJ010000017.1:0-3453 GCF_041918635.1 Promineifilum sp. (SeqCode) | reverse complement strand
TCATCGCTCCGATTAGCCACCCGGGGTGTAGCCGGTGGTGATAGAGCCGTCCTGCAGGCCCGCTTCGGTCGCGGACAACAGGTCTTTGACTTCCTGCGGAACCGCGTCCTCATGCTCGTGGAACGGGGCCAAGCCGACCGCGCCGAAGAAGTTGCCGCCGGGGAATTCGCCGTTAGCCGACAGAGTAGCCAGATCAACGACGCCGGGGGTGATGAGCTTCATGGCGCTGGAGATGAGGCAGGCATGGGCCTCGGGCACGGTTTCCCACTGGTCGGTGTCGACGCCGATGCACCACACACCTTCCTGGCCGGCCGTCTCGATGAGGGCGCCGTTGCCGGTCTTACCGCCCGCGCCGAAGACGACGTCCGCGCCGTTGCCGATGGCCTGCTGGGCCGTGCTGGCGCCCCACTCCGGGTCGGTGAAGGCCACATCGAGGCCACCGGGATGGTAGGTATCGATGATGGTGATGTCGGGGTTGACCGACAGCGCGCCGTTCTTGTAGCCCTCGTTGAAGGCCACGACCGGCGGAACCAGGTTGGTGCCGAGCACGGAGGCGATGGTGCCGCTCTCGTTCATGGAAGCGGCCAGCACGCCGGCCAGATAGCCCGCCTGGTCTTCGTTGAAGACCAGACCGGTCAGATTGGCGATCGTATCGCCCTGGAACTGGTCGACGCCGATGAAGTCGATGTCCGGGTAAGTGCCGGCGGCTTCAACCGTCGCCTCGCCCATGGCGAAACCGACGGTGACGATAACGTCATACCCCTGATCGGCAAACAGGGCGATGTTGGCGCCATAGTCCTTGGCGTCCTTGGTCTCGATGAAGTTGACCTCAGCCGCGCCCAGCGCTTCGGCGGCCTGCTGCGCGCCTTCCCAGGCCGACTGGTTGAACGACTTGTCGTCCACTTCGCCGACGTCCGTCACCAGGCCAATGCACAGGACATCTTCGGCGGCGCAATCAGCTTCGCCGCCCGCTTCCTCGGCCGGAGCTTCCTCGGTGGGAGCGACCTCTTCGGCCGGCGCTTCAGTTGGGGCGACCTCTTCGACCGCCTCGCTCACTTCGGTAGCCGCTCCTTCAACGGCCTGACCGGCCTCATTGGCTGCCTCTTCAACGGCCGGCTCAGCGCCGCCGCCACAGGCGGTGACGAGCAACGCCAGAAGCAGCAATCCGGTAAGCAACAGTGCAATTCGCTTCATTTCTGTCTCTTCTCCTTGTTGCGCAAAACAAATGGGATGTCAACGAACGGGCAAGTGGGTTCACAGAACAGGCGTTTGGTTAGGTGGCGCCACAGACGGCGTTCCGCGGACATATCTGCTGCCCTACCTTGCCCGCATTGGCGTATTGTGGCCCAGCTTGCGTCAAAAGACAAATAATGGGGGCCAGGTTCCAGGGACCAGGGGTTATGGGAGAGCGCGCTTCCCAAGTCCCAAAAACCTAGCCACTACAGATGAAATTCAGGATGGACGCCCACACCGCCTCATGCGCCGGCTCGAAGGGGCGCATGAGTTCGTGGCCGGCGTGGGGATAGATGGTCAACTGCTTATCCTTCCCCGGCAGGACAGCGAAGATCTGCTGGGCATTCGCTGGCGGGGCGGCGTGGTCGTCCTCTCCGGCATAGATGCGCACCGGCACGTCGAGCCGCGGCCAGAGCGTCCGGCCGTGCTCGATCGTACTCACCATCTCGTGCATACCCGACAGAGGGACGCGGCTGAGCACCGGCAGCGTCGCCTGGAACGCCGGGTCGTCGAAGTCGATCGTCGGGTCGAAGTCGAGCACGCGCTCGCGCACCAGTTGTTGCATGCTCTCGCGCTTGCTCTTGTGGGGGTAGTACCAGGGCAGGAAGAAGCGGGCGTAGCGCACCAGCCGCAGCCGCCGGTCGGGCACGTCGCAGATGGGGGCCAGCATGGCCATGCCGCGCACGCCGCCGAACTTCAGCGCCACGTGGGCGGCCAGGATGTTGCCCATCGAGTGGCCGATGGTGAAAATCTCGTCGCTGTGGGAGCGAACCACGTGGTACGCCTCTTCCGCCTCGGCCAGCCACGCCCGCCGCCCCGCCCCGGCCAGCTTGTCAGGGTAGTGGCCGTGGCCGGGCAGCAGCGGGCAGTGGACGAACAGGCCGTGCTGGTTCAGGTGCTCCGCCAGCGGCCGGGAACTGAGCGGGCTGCCCATGAAGCCGTGGAGGATGAGCACGCCGATGCGATGGCCGGGCTCGGTTGGTTCAGACGCAGGCAGCGTGTAAGCCCGGCGCTCGGCCGGTACGTCGTAGGTAGGTTGAAAGGGCATATGGACGGTTACCTCGCAGCGGCGAGTATAGAGAACCCCATCGTTCTCGGCAACCACCGCGAGCGCGCCGTTTAGCCTTCCGGCGTGACCATGCCCTCGATCTCGACGATCTCAACGTAGGGCGGCAAGGGGATGCCCTCCCGTTCCAGAGCCGCCAGCACTTCCTCTCTCGCGAGCACCTCGATCACCACGCGATTGGTGGGTACGTCCGTAGAGGCGATGGCCTCGAAGCCCAGGTCGGTGACGCGCTGAAACAGATCCAGCTTGGTCTGTTGCAACGCCTGCAAGGAGTGTTCGGCCGTCCGAACTTCGATACGGTCGGCGTAGGGCAGGCCCTCCAGGTAGGGTTGGAGCGTCTCCGCGCCCGCCTCGGTGAAGGCCACGGCGGCCCGCTCCGGCGATGTCGGCAGGATCCACAGGCCAGCGAAGCTGTCCGGCTCATTCTCCGTCAAGATGCCGTTGAGCGCGCCCATTGCCCAGGTGAAACTCTCCCGCGGACTGTTTAGGTCGAGCGCCTCCCAGGTGGCGCGCAATGCGAGGGCAGGCGAAGTAGCACGTATGCCCTGAGGCGTCTCGGCTGTGGCCGCCGGTTGCGGGTTGAGCGCGGCCGGCGCTCTGGCACAGGAAGCGCAGGCAGCCAAGAGCAGCAGGGAGAGAGCGAGCAGCCGAAGCATTAGAAGTCATAGTATACGCCTTTCAACCGCAAAATGGCAGATTCTTGGAGCAAGGGGGCAGAGGGGCGGGGTGCAGGGGAGCGAAAGAAAGTGCCCCGCGCCTCTGCCCCTGTTCCCTTTCCCCCCGCTCCCCTGCCCCCCCGCCTCCGATCTGGTACAATCTGCCCCATGCCCATCCATGTGTTATCCGACCAGCTCGCCTCCCAGATCGCCGCCGGCGAGGTGGTCGAGCGGCCGTTCTCCGTCGTCAAGGAACTGGTCGAGAACGCCATCGACGCCGGGGCGACGGCCATCACCATCGACGTGCGCGGCGGCGGCCGGCAACTGATCCAGGTGGCCGACAACGGTAGCGGCATTGAGGCGTCGGAGATCGAGACGGCTTTCCTGCGCCACGCCACCTCGAAGCTGAATTCGGCCGACGACCTGCACGCCATCCGCACCCTGGGCTTTCGCGGCGAGGCGCTGGCGGCCATCGCCGCCGTCAGCCAACTGACCATC
>NZ_JAYRVJ010000016.1:0-9614 GCF_041918635.1 Promineifilum sp. (SeqCode) | reverse complement strand
GATGAGGCGGGCGTCGCCGAGGACGTGGCCGAGACGGGGGCCACCTTCCGCGACAACGCGATCCTGAAGGCTGTCGCCTACGCGCGGCAGACCGGCCTGCTGACGCTGGCCGACGACTCCGGCCTGGAGGTGGACGCGCTGAATGGGCAGCCGGGGGTCTACACGGCCCGCTACGGAGGGCCGGGGCTGTCGGCCGCCGATCGCTACCACTTGCTGTTGCGCAACCTGCGCGATACGCCGCCGGAGCGGCGAACGGCGCGTTTCCATTGCGTTGTGGCTCTGGCCGGGCCGGACGGCGAACTGCTAGGTACGGCCGACGGGGTCTGCGAGGGGGTGATCGCCGCCGCGCCGGCGGGGGTGGGCGGCTTCGGCTACGATCCGGTGTTCTACCTGCCGGAGCGCGGCCAGACGATGGCCCAGCTGGACGCGGCTGAGAAGCACCTCATCAGCCACCGCGGGCGGGCCGCGGCGGCCATCGCGCCGCTGCTGCGCCAACTGTTGAGCTAGCGCCCGCGCAAGGTGTTGATGAAGTCCGCCACCAGCTTCGCTACCTCGTCCGGCCGCTCCAGCATGGCGTAGTGGCCGACGCCCTCCAGCAACGCCAGCCGGGCGCGCGGCAGACCATCGGCCAGCGCCTTCATGAACGGCGGCGCGATCATGCGGTCTTGCGCGCCGCCGATGACCAGAGCGGGCACGGTGATGCTCGCCAATCGGCGGCGCGCGTCGAACTGGTTGCAGGCCAGGAAGTCGCCGAAGGTCGCCGTTGCGCCCGTGGCCAGCACGGCGGCCTTCATGCGCTCGCGCAGATCAGGCGAGGGAGCTTCGGCGAAGCCGTTATCGACAATAACGTCGGCCGCCTGATCCAGCGAGGTGATTGCGCCGCCCAGGAGCGGCTCGCCCACCGGCATCCGGGCGCTGGCGCCGATAAGTATGATGCCGCGCAGCGCCCGTGCCGGCTCCACGGCCATCGTCAGGGCGATAGCCCCGCCCATCGAATGGCCGGCCACGACAACTTCCTCCAGGCCCAGCGCGGTCATGAACGCCTCGACGACGGCCGCGTATTGGTCGATGCTGCGCCGGCCGGGCGGGGAGGAGCGGCCGTGGCCGGGCAGGTCGAGCGCCAGCACGCGGGTGTCGGCCAGTCCGCGCAGCGCGCCCGGCCAGACAAGGTGCGATCCGCCCGCGCCATGGAGCAGTAGCAGGGCTGGCCCCGGTTGCTCGGGCCGGTGATCGGCGTAGAACAGGTGGTGGTTGTCGAGGGTGAGCGTTGGCATAGGGGGATTGTACCCCGTTTGCCTACCCTTGACCCGCTGATACAATGGCGTGAACCGGGGAAACGCCGCTACCCGGTCGGGAAGAGAGCAATGAGTAAGTTCATCATCGAAGGTCGTCACCCCCTGCACGGCTCTATCACGGCCAGCGGCAACAAGAACGCGGCGCTGAAGCTATTGCCCGCCTGCCTGCTGACCGACGAGCCGGTGACGCTGCACAACATCCCCGCCATCCGCGACGTGGAAAACACCATTCTCATTCTGCGCGATCTGGGTGTGGAAATGACCGCGCTTGGCGACGGTAGCTGGCGCGTGCACGCTCAGAACGTAGCCAAGTGGCAACTGGATTCAACACTGGCCGCGCGCACGCGGGCCTCGTTCGTCTTCGCCGGCCCAATGCTGGCCCGCATGGGGCGCGTGAGCCTACCACTACCCGGCGGCGACGTGATCGGCGGCCGGCCGCTCGATACCCACGTCCAGGCGCTAACCGCTCTGGGGGCGCGCGTGGAGATGGGCCAGCGCGGTGTGTTCGAGATGGCCGCCGAGCGGTTGCGCGGCGCGGGCTACCTGCTGTTGGCCGAGACGAGTGTCACCGCCACGGAGAACGCCATCATGGCCGCCGTCCTGGCCGAGGGCGACACCGTCATCGACAATGCCGCCTGCGAGCCGCACGTCCGTGACCTGTGCCATTTCCTCAACCAGATGGGCGCGTGCATCGAGGGCATCGGCAGCAACCGGCTGACCATCACCGGCGTGGAGCGCCTGCACGGTACGGAGTACCGCATCGGCTCCGACTTCATGGAGGTGGGCAGCTTCATCGGCGCGGCCGTCGTCACCCACGGCGAGATTCGCATCTGCGACGCGCAGCCGCGCAACCTGGGCATGATCCGGCTGGTGTACGAGCGCATGGGCGTCCACTGGGTTGATGACGGCGACGACATCATCGTGCCGGCCGATCAGGAGTTGGTCATCCAGCAGGGGTTGGGCGGGCGCATTCCGGCTGTCAAGCCGCTGCCCTGGCCCGGCTTCCCGCCCGACCTGATGAGTATCGCCGTGGTCATGGCGACGCAGGCCACCGGCTCCATCCTGCTCCACGACTGGATGTACGAGAGCCGCTTCTTCTTCGTCGATCACCTGACTTTCATGGGCGCGCGCGTCGTGCTGTGCGATCCGCATCGGGTGCTGGTGCAGGGGCCGTCGCGGCTCTATGCCAACTCGGCCGGCGTGCCTAGCCCCGACATCCGGGCCGGCATGGCGATGGTGCTGGCGGCCCTGTGCGCCAAGGGTACGACCACCATTCACAACATCCAGCAGATCGACCGCGGCTACGAACGCATCGGTGAAAAACTGGCGGCGCTGGGGGCGACGATTACGCGGGTGGATGAGTAGCAGGTGGCTAAAATGCCGCCCGCGACAGTTGCCGCGCGTTGTCTGGTGCGCTATAATGAAGTATTGCTTCGCAGGCTCGCCGGCGAAGCGTTTAGCATCTATTTCAATTACTTGAAATGAAACAACAGGGCGCGAGGCCCTGTTTTTTTGGAGAGAATCACATGACCAAACGTACCTACCAGCCAAAAGTTCGCCGCCGGATGCGCATCCACGGCTTCCGGGAGCGGATGAGCACCAAGGGTGGCCGTGACGTGCTAAAGCGCCGCCGCGCCCGCGGCCGGCGCGTGCTCAGCGTGTCGATGAACGGCCATTCGAAGCGCGTGAACTGGAACGCCACGTCGGCCACGGCCTACCGCTCGGTGAAGCGCCACGGCGGCGGCTGATCCTGGTTGAGCCGAACCGTGTCCGATTTCACATGCTGCCGCCCCGCCATCGCCTTCGACGCGCGGCCGATGTGGCCCGCGTCAGACAGGGCCGCCGGTGGCAGCATCCGCTGGTCGTCTTGTTCGTGTCCGTCCAACCGGCGGAATCGTCGTCTGTCACCCGTTTTGCCTTCGCCGCCGGACGCCACGTGGGCAATGCCCCGCGGCGCAACCGGGTGAAGCGGAGGTTGCGGGAGATCGTGCGACTGCACCTTGACTACATAGCGCCGGGCCGCGACTGTCTGTTCCTGGCCCGCGCGGCGGCGGCAACGGCCGACTATGACGAGCTGGAGCATGCCGTGCTCGCGCTACTCGCGCGGGCCAGTTTGCGTACTGATGATAGCCCCGTCGATGGGAAGGGGGGATCGCCGTCATGAAATGGCTCGCCTTGCTGCTCATCCGGTTGTATCAGAATACGATTTCGCGCGTCATGCCGCCGAGCTGCCGGTTCACGCCGTCGTGCTCGGTCTATGGTTACCAAGCGATTGAAAAGTATGGCTTGTTCAAGGGCGGCTGGATGGCGGTGAAGCGCATCAGTCGTTGCCATCCCTGGCATCCCGGTGGCTACGATCCGGTCCCTTGACGGAGGTGTTCATTGCGACAAACGAGTCGGCCGCTGGCGCGGCCCGCGCTCTGGCTGCTACTGTTGGCTGCCGGCCTAATCTTACTGACCGCCTGTGGCGGTCGCATCACCAATACCAACTGGTCGGGCCTCTCCACCGACGGCGAGAGGGTCTATCTCGCCTTTGGGCCGCAAGTCATGGCCTTTGACCCCGCGACCCAGACACAAAGCTGGCTCTTCCCGACCGAACGCAGCGCCGTCAACTTCTTTGCCGCGCCGTCGGTCGAAGATGGGCGGGTCATCTTCGGCGACTATGGCCGCGCCGGCGGCCTCTTCTCGCCGCGCGTCACCGTGTCTATTCATGCCCTGGAAAATGCGGAATCCGGCGCGCCGCGCGAACTGTGGACGAACGCGAACGTGGCGACCGACAAAGTCGTTGCGCCCGCGCTGCAGGTGGGCGATCAACTCTTTGTCGGCACGGCTGATAACCACATTCTGGCCCTGAACGCCGTGGATGGCTCCCAACTATGGGATTTTGAGGCGGGTCACGCCATTTGGGGCCAGCCTGCTTATCGAGACGGGGTGCTCTACGTGGCCTCGATGGATCGCTCGGTGTACGCGCTGGACGCGGAAACGGGCGACCAGGTATGGGCGACGCGGCTGGAAGGCGCGCTGCCCAGCGGGCCGGTGCTGGGCGATGACCTGGTGTACGTCTCCAGCTTCGACGGCGGCGTTCACGCGCTCGACCTGTCGACGGGCGAGCCGCAATGGAAGGCGGAGGCCGTCGACGCCAACTGGGTCTGGGGCGCGCCGGCCGTGCAGGACGGGACGCTCTACTTCACTGACGTGCGCGGCAACCTGTATGCAGTGGATGCAGCGTCGGGCGAGACGCGGTGGACGAAAGCAATCGAGACAACGGATGTCTCGGTGCAGTCGAGTCCGGTGGTGGTAGATGATGCGATCTACGTCGCCGCGCAACGAGCCGGCGAGACGCCCAGCGGCGCGCTGACTGCTTATTCCGCGGCCGACGGCGTGCAACTCTGGTCACAGCCCACGGCCGCGCCTCTGTTCTCTACGCCCGTTGTCGTTGGCGATGCCCTGGTGGTCGCGCCGCAGAGCGCGAACGGCCTGCTGGTAGGATTCGACCTGGCCGGAGGCCAGGAACTCTGGCGCTACGCGCTGCCGGAGAGTTAACTGATCGCAGGAGAATGATACCATGTGGGATACTCTAATCGTTAACCCCATGATCAACGCCCTGCTGTTCTTCTATGACCTGCTGGGCAACAACTTCGTCCTGGCGATCGCCGTCTTCACCATCTTTATTCGGCTCATCACGCTGCCGCTCAATATGCGCCAGCAACGTTCGATGCTGAAGACGCAGGAGATGCAGCCGCAGGTACAGGCCATTCAGAAAAAGTACCGCGACAACCCGGCGAAGATGCAGGAAGAGTTTCGCAAGATCGGCTACAACCCGACGGAGAGTCTGGCGGGCTGTTTGCCGACGCTGATCCAGTTTCCCATCCTCATTGGTCTGTATCAGGCCATCACGACCATCATGGGGGCCACGCCCCAGTCGTTGTACGAATTGGCGCCGCGCGTCTACCCGTTCATCGATCTGACGAGTCTGGTTCCGGTCAGCAACAAGTTCTTCTGGCTCAACATGAGCCAGCCGGACCCGTTCTACGTCCTGCCGATTCTGGTGTTCGCCAGCATGTTCATTCAACAGAAGTTGCTGACGCCCCCGGTCAGCAAACAGGCGCAGCAGGACAACCCCGCGGCCAGCATGACGCAATCGATGCAGTACACGATGCCGCTCATGTTCGGCTTCTTCTCGCTGCAATTCCCGGCCGGCCTATCTGTCTACTTCATTCTGGCCAATCTCATCGGTATTGTCCAGGGGTATTACATGAAGCGCATCACCGATCGGGAGAAGGCGGAGCGGGCGGCGCGGGGCGTCACCAGCGCGCCAGTCGTAATCGACGCCGACGAGGACGGGGCGGCCAAGGCCAGCCCGAAAGCGAGGCAGTCGGCCAATGGCGCGGGTTACAGTAAGACCAAATCCACCAGCAGCCAAACGGCGGCCAAGCGGAAAAAACGTTCAGCCAAACGGTAAGGAATATGTCTCCAAGCAGCCATGAAATCGAATCACGCGGCGCGACCGTTGAAGCGGCCGTCGCCGCCGGACTGCTGCGCCTGGGCCTCCGGCGGGATCAGGTAACGGTTACGGTGCTCGACGAGGGCAGCCGCGGCCTGTTGGGTATCGGCAGCCGCGAGGCCATCGTGCGCCTGACCCCCAGCCCCGCGCCGAGCGCGCCACTGGCGGCCAAGCCGCCGCAGCCGCCGCCCACCGCCCGCCCACCGCAACCCCCACCGGCCCCCAAACCCCCCCAGCCGCCGGCCGCCAAACCACCGCAGCCGCCGGCGCCCGCGGCCAAAGCGCCGGAGCCTCGCCCCGCCGCGCCGCCGCGCCCAGCCCCGACCGCGGCGCCGGAAGAGACGCTCTTTGAGGGCGAGGAGGCCGCGCCCGCGCCGGCCACGGCTGACGAATTGACGGAAGAGCGCGACACGGCCATCGCCGTCCTGTCCGAATTACTGGATAAGATGCGTGTCTCGGCCGAGGTGCGCGGCTATCTGTCCGAAGTGGACGACGTGACCGGACAGCGCGTGAATATCATCGACATCGGCGGCGCGGACTTGGGCGTGCTGATCGGCCCGCGCGGCGAGACACTGGACGCGCTCCAGTTCATCGGCCGGCTGATGGTGGCCCACAAACTGCACCGCCGGGCTAATTTCGTGGTCGACGTGGAGGGCTACCGTCAGCGGCGCGCCCAGGCGTTGACGCGACTGGCCGAGCGCATGGCCGACAAGGCCCGCCAGCGCGGCGAGCCGATCACGCTGGAACCGATGTCGGCCTATGAGCGGCGCATCATTCACATGGCCCTGCGCGACGCGCCCGACGTGTATACCGAAAGCTCCGGCGAGGGGAAGCAGCGCAAAGTGCGCATCTATCCTAAGAAATAAGAAGAGAATCCACAGATTACGCAGATTATGAAGTTAAAAAGGGCCGCATGGAGCGGCCCTTTTTGTTTGTATCAGCGTGAGGTCGCGCTAAAGCTTGACGACCTTGGCCTGAGTGACGGCTTTGATCTCGTGCAGGGCGCGCAGCATAGGCTCGGTGGGCTCGCTGTCGAGGTTGATGAAGGATAGCGCCTCGCCGCCCGGCTTGTTCCGGCCCAGTCGCCATTCGCCGATGTTGACCTCGTAGGCCGCCAGCAGTGTGCCAACCTGGCCGATCACACCGGGCACGTCCCGGTTCTGCATGACCAGCACCACGCCTTCCGGCCGCGCTTCCAACGCATACTCGTCCACCTGAACGATGCGCGGCTGGCTGCCGGCGAAGAGGACGCCGGCCAGCAACCGCTCGCCGCCGTCCCACATGGCGCGGCAGGCAATGAGGTTGGGATAGTCCAGGGTGTGGATGCCGACCGTTTGTGAAGTCTCAATGCCGCGCTGGTGGGCCAGCAAAGGCGCGTTGATGTAGTTGACCGGCACGTCGGAATCCGGCTCCAGCAGCCCTTTCAAGAGGCCCGCGCCGATGGCGCGCACCAGCCCGGCCACCGCCTCGCCCTGCACCTCCACCTCGATGCGGCAAACGGGCTTGTCAGCCAGCCCGGTATGCAGGCGACCGAGCGTCTCAGCCAGCTCCAGGTAGGGCCGGACGGAGGCGAAATCCCCCTCGAAGTCAAAGGGCATGTTGACGGCGTAGGTGAAGTCCGCGCCGCGCAGAGCCGAGACGACCTGACCGACGATCTGGATGCCCACGTCGCGCTCCGCCTCGTAAGTGCTGGCCCCCAGGTGGGGCACGTGGACGACGTTGGGCAGGCTCAGCAGCGGATTGTCGGCCGGCGGCGGCTCCTTGGCGTAAACGTCCACAGCGGCGGCCTTCAGCTTGCCGCTGCGCAGCGCCTCGGCCAGCGCTTCTTCATCCACCAGCTTGCCGCGCGCGGCATTGATCAGCACCGCGCCGTCCTTCATCTGGGCCAGCGTGTCGGCGTTGATCAGCTTGGTCGTCGTGGGCGTCAGCGCGGCATGTAAGGTCACGTAGTCCGACTTGGCCAGCAATTCATCCATCTCGACCAGCATCACACCCAGGTCGCGCGCCGTCTCTTCGAGCGTGCTGGGGTCATAGACCAGCACGTCCATGCCGAAGGCGCGCGCCCGCTCGGCGACCAGCTTGCCGACGCGGCCGAAGCCGATGATGCCCAGCACCTTGCGGTAGAGCTGGTTGCCGACGAAGTCGCCGCGCCGCCACTCGCCCGCGCCGAGGGAGGCGTGCGACTGGGGGATATTGCGGCTGACGGCCAGCATCAGGCCGATGGCCAGTTCGGCCGTGGCGATGCTGTTGGCGCCAGGGGTGTTCATGACCACGACGCCGCGCATGGTGGCCGCGTTCACGTCGATATTATCCACGCCGACGCCGGCGCGACCGACGACGCGCAACTTTTGGCCGGCGGCCAGCACGTCGGCCGTCACCTGTGTGCCGCTGCGCACGATGAGCGCGTCGTAGTCCGGGATGGTCGCCAGCAACTCCTCCCGCGACATGCCGGTCTTCACGTCAAAGGCGATGTCGGCGAATTCCTTCAAGCGCTCCAGCGCCGCCGCCCCCAATTTATCTGACACGAGAATACGGTGCATAATCCTCTCTCTTAAGAAGCATCCACAGATTTCACAGATTACACAGATTATCAGAGAACAAATCTGTGTAATCTGTGGAATCTGTGGATTCTCTTCTCTTAGCCCGCCAGGAAATCATCCATGGCCGCGAACAGGGTCTCCAGTTCGTGCATCTGGGTGTCGCCCATGTGGGCGATGCGGAACGTCTTGCCTTTCAGATCGCCGTAGCCGTTGGAGATAATCATCCCCCGCGCGCGCAGGAACTTGTTCAGCGCGGCGATGTCGATCTCGCGGTTGTTGCTGATACAGGTCACGGTGGGCGACTCGTAGCCGGGCGCGGCAAAGATCTCGAAGCCCTTGCCCTTGGCCCACTCCAGCGTGCAGTCGCGCATAGCCAAATGGCGCTCGAAGCGGGCCTCCATGCTCTCGGCCATCATGTCGTCGAGCTGGCGATCCAGCGCGTAGAGCAGCGAAACGGCCGGCGTGGCCGGGGTCTGGTTCTTGGCCATCGATTTAGCCAGGCTGATGAAGTCGAAGTAGTAGCCGCGGGCGGGCACGGTCTTGGCCTTGGCCATGGCCCGGTCGGACACGGCGCAGAAGGCGATGCCGGGGGGCAGGGCAAACGCTTTCTGGCTCGACGCCAGGATAACGTCCAGGTCCCAGGCGTCCATCTCGATACGCGCGCCGGCCAGGCCACTGACGGCATCGACCAGGATCATGATGTCCTGGCCGTTGGGTAGGGCGCGGATGGCCTGGGCGATGTCGCGGATGGGGCTGGTCGCGCCGGTGCTCGTCTCATTGTGGACGAGGGTCACGGCGTCGAACTCGCCCGTCGCCAGCCGTTCCACGACCGGTTCCGGCAGGATGGGCTGGCCCCAGGGCACGTTGAGCACTTCGATGGCTTTGCCGTTCATCTCGACCACGTCGCTGAAGCGTTCGGCGAAAGCGCCGTTGACGCAGGTCAGCGCCTTCTTGTTGACGCAGTTGCGCGCGGCGGCTTCCCACAGTCCCGTGCCCGACGAGGCGGTGACCAGGACAGTCTGGTTGGTGAAGAAGACTTGCGACAGCTTGGGCTTGATGCTGCCGATCAGGTCGGCGCACTCTGGCATGCGGTGGCCGACCATCCACTGCGCCTGCGCGTCGAGGATTTCGGGACGTACTTCGGTGGGGCCTGGAATGAAGAGCTTGACGTGTTGCGGATTACGAGGCGAGGAATGCCCCTCGGAATTTGGATTCAAGGTGTTCATTGTTAAAGGTCACAACTCCTGTATGGATCAAGTAAGCGGCCTTGGTGCT
>NZ_JAYRVJ010000015.1:0-2497 GCF_041918635.1 Promineifilum sp. (SeqCode) | reverse complement strand
CGCGCTGGTCTTCCACGTCGATTCCGGCGGCGGCTCGGCGCTGGCCTCGGAGTTGATCGGCCGGCAGATCGAGCTACTCTCCGCCCGCAAGCCGGTCGTTGTCTACATGGGCAACATGGCCGCCTCCGGCGGCTACTACGTCGCCGCGCCCGCCCGCCACATCATGAGCCAGCGAGCGACGCTGACCGGCTCCATTGGCGTCATCACGGCCAAGCTGAGCGCCGACGGCCTCTATGAGCGACTGTCGCTCAATCGGGTCAGCCTGGAGCGAGGCGAGCACGCCGGCCTCTACCGGGACACCAGCCCGATGTCGGCCGAGGAGCGGGCCATTTTCTGGCGCACCATCAGCGATATCTACCAGCAGTTCAAGGACGTGGTAGCCCGCGGCCGGAAGATGACTGCGGAGCAAGTGGACGCCATTGGCGGCGGGCGGGTCTGGACGGGCCGGCAAGCGCAGGCGCGCGGGCTGGTGGACGACCACGGCGACTTCCTCGACGCGATCAAAAAGGCGGCCGAGTTGGCCGCCTTGCCGGTCGATGACGTATACGCCATCTCCACTGTTAACCTGTTCGCCCGCAGTTCCGACTATGCCGTCTATCCCGCTCGTCGCCAGGCAATTGAGCGCCGTCCTTCTGACTTGGAGTACGCGCCCCATTCGGTGATGAATCGCCTGACTACGAACGGAGGGGCCATTGAGGAGGTGGCCCATCTCCTGACCGGCGAACGCTTGCGCGCATGGAGCGGACAGCCGCTCTTACTTATACCATGTGAGATACGATTCCGGTGAGAATTCCGCCGCCGCGTCCATCTGGGCCTCGGGCTGGTCCAGGTGGAGCGTCATGAAGGTATAGGTTCCATCCGGCTGGCGGGTCATGCGATAGCCCTGTTTCTTCAGCATGTGCCACATGGCCATGTTATCGCTCTGCACCAGGCCGACTAATTGGGTAATCCCCCTGATCTTCGCCTCATCGATGAGCAATCCCAATAATTTCGTACCGATGCCCGTGCCCTGCATGTCGTCGCGCACCGAGATGCTGATCTCGGCCTGCGCGGGGGCCAGTTCCACAAAGCGGGCCGCAGCAACGGGCACGTCCGGCCGCTCGGTGCGGTCACAGAAGGCCAGCAAGCCGCGCCCGTGGATGAGAGCATCTCCGGCGATATGCTCGGCCTCGCTCCAGACTCGCTCCATTTCGGGCTTGCCCAGCGCCTGCAAGAAGCGCTGGTAGCGGCTATCCTCGCCCATGTTCTCGAATAGGTCGACCAGATAGGGCGCATCCTCCGGCTCGAGCGGCCGAACGCGCACCGGGCTGCCGTTCTTTGTCGTAAAGGTGTATACTGTAGGTTTAGTTGGCATACTCTACACTCACATATCGACGCATCACGTATATGACGCATTGCGTCATAAAGAGTATAGCATAGTGGGGGGTGGAAATCAAGCGGGCGGCGGTTTTCCAACGCCTTTTTTACAATGGAGCGGGGGCGCAACCTTGATGGGCGCTTCGCGTACTGTAGGTAGCATGTTAGGCTGCGACACGTGCCGGCGAACCGCGCGGGCCGTGCTGAATTCTGGCGAGGTAAGAAACAGAATATGAGCAAGAACGATTACGAATCCCTCCGCGCCTCTTTGGCGGAGCTACCCTTTATCAATCCGGCGCAGGTCGAGCAATGGGTTGACCTTCAAGAGACGATCGACCGAACCCGCGACTATCTCATTCGGGCTGTGCCTCAGGCCCAATTTAGCATCGACGAAGCCCAGAAAATTCTGGCCCAGCGCACCTACACGCTCGTCTTCTTCGGCGGCACGGGCGTGGGCAAGAGCACGCTGATCAACGCCCTGTTGGGCCGCAACCTGCTGCCGACCGGGGCCGTCACGGCCGTCACCGGAACCATCGTCTACATTGAGCAGGCGAACGAGGGCGAGGCCGAGTCGCTGGTGTTGAGCTACTGGAGCAAGGACGAGTTCGTCGAGCGCGTCCGTCGTCTGTGCCAGCTGGCCGAGATCGAGAGCTTCGACATCAGCAACGCCGGCGAGCGCGAGCAGGTCCGCAAGGACATCGTAGCCCTCGAAGAGTCGCGCAAAGACCAGGCCAAGACCGAGCGGGACGAATACCTCGACATCCTGCTCGACTGCATCGACTCCTACGAGAACAACAAAGAGCTGTTCAAGGCCGGCACGCCGCCGCCCGTCAGCCTGCCGTTGGCAAACGAGGAGTCGCTGAAGCACCTGCGCGAGGACGGCTTCAAGGGCAGCCAGCAGCGCCAGATTCGCCTGATCAAATCGGCCACCTTCCGCATCCAACCCAAGACGGGCCAGCCGAATCTGCTGATGAACGGTTACCTGCGCATCGTGGACGTACCCGGTCTGGGCGCGGGCATGCGGCTGCACGAGGCGATCACGCTGGAAGAGATGAAGCGCGAGGACGCCATGATCGTCCTGGTGACAGACGCCGGTCGCCAGCGCGTGGACGAGATGAAGTCGCTCTCGGCCGTCAACTGG